>NZ_JBZXTS010000009.1:0-46043 GCF_058895785.1 Staphylococcus sp. B1(2026) | reverse complement strand
GCACCAACAAAAAGTTGACACTATCAAAATAAATATTATAATTGCTTTATTAAAAAAAATTGTATATAATTAGTTTACAAATAATTCAATGTAATACAAAAAAGACAGAGCCGTATACTCTGTCTTTTTTTTCGGCTTATTACTTACGAAAATAGCTATTAAGCCATTCACAAATGCAATAAGAAATTACATTCGCTATAATAGCTATTATAATTTCTACGAAATAATTCAATGTAATACCTCCCTTCTGTTACAGTTTTACAGAAGGTGTAAGTAACTTAATTATTATACCATAATGTACTTCATTATAAATATTTGAAATATATGTATGTTTATAATACAATTTAGTTATGCTATATGAATTGATAAATTAATTTAAGAGGTGAGCATTATGTTGAAACAAATTCAAAATGTACTATTATTAGTAATGCTTATTATAGCTGTAGGTTTATTTTTCTTGAAGAAGGATTATAGTATTGTAGTATTCTTTATTACTATGCTTTTTTCTACTTACTTATTGATTACCAGAAAACAATTTAAAAATAAATAAAATTCCTAAAAAATAAAAATACTCGCGTTTTGATATTATTTTGTTAAATGATATCAAAATCATGAGTGTTTTTTATTTAGAGGCTAGTGTTTCCTACCGTTTTAAAAATAATGAATTAATGCTGTTCGTTCTATTTAAAAAAAATGTATTTTATAACTGAACATATAATTAGATCAATGTAATATATTCCACATAAAATTAAACATGTAGTTAGAAAAAAATCAATTTTTAAATACATATCTGTACAGAAAAAGAATAGTAAACAGCACCAATATAGATATGTAGTAAAAGAAACCATAGTATAAACACACAAAAATTTTATGAAGTATTGTGTAAAATCGCAAGGTAATGCTATTGCTATAAATATAATTTGAGGAATTTGGTATACAGCCATAATACTGAAAAAACCCAATATCTCATAAATGATGTATAGATAACTTTCTTTAGGAGGAGTTTCTATCCAAAATAATAATTGAACTACTGTTATACATATAGCATTTAGTACAAAAAATAAAATTGCAAATCTAATTAAAGGATGTTGTTTCAAAAAATTAATCATACGAATTCCTCCATTATATGAAAATAATAAATTAATGCCGTTCGTTCTATTTAAAAAAAATGTATTTTATAACTGAACATATAATTAGATCAATGTAATATATTCCACCTAAAACTGAACATATATATAGAAAAAAATCAATATCAAAAAATCTACCTGGATATAAAAAGCTTAGTAAACAAGACAAATATAGACATATAGCAAAACAAACAATAGTATAAACACATAAAAATTTTATGAAGTATTGTGTAAAATCGTGAGGTAATGCTATCGTTATAAATATAATTTGAGGAATTTGATAAACAGTCATAACAGCGAAATAACCTAATAGATCATAAATGTTGTATAGATAACTTTCTTTAGGAGGTACGTCCATCCAAAGTGCTAATAGAAATAATGTTATACATACAGCATTTGGTACAAAAAATAAAATTGCAAATTTAATTAAAGGATGTTGTTTCAAAAAATTAATCATACGAATTCCTCCATTATATGAAAATAATAAATTAATGGCGATTATAAATGTTAACAATATATCTAATAACTAAACATATGATTAAATCAACATAGTATAATCCACATATAATTGAACATGTAAGTAGAAAAAAATCAGTTTGAAAAAATCTATTTGAATATAAGAAGCATGTTAAATAGAAACAATATACAGCAATTGCAAAAGAAACAATAGTATAAACACATAAAAATTTTATGAAGTATTGTGTAAAATCGCGAGGTAATGTTATCGCTATAAATATAATTTGTGGAATTTGATATAAAGTACTAATACAGAAATAAATTAATATATCATCAATAATAGATAAATAACTTTCTTCATGAGGTGTTTCCATCCAAAGTGATAATTGAAATAATGTTATACATACAGCATTTAGTACAAAAAATAAAATTGCAAATCTAATTAAAGGATGTTGTTTCAAAAAATTAATCATACGGCTTCCTCCATTTACATGATATTTTTTATATTATAACAAAATTGGGATAAAAATAGTAACGATAACAATTTAAATGATAAAAGAAAGTAGGTGGAAAAATGAATATTAGTTTAGAAAAGCTAATTGAAACAACAAATTTAATGACAAGAGATCCATACATACATATTATCACACTAATTATTATATTAGATGTATTGACTGGCTATATGAAAGCTTTAGTGCAACATAAATTAAATAGTAGTGTAGGTTTAATAGGGTTATGTAAGCATATGTTAATGATAATTATTTTATTGATAATTTATCCATATTTTATGATATTAGGATTTAAAGGTATTATCTATGCAATAATTTTATTCTACATTGTCACTTATAGTATCTCATTAATAGAAAATTTAACATTAATTGGTATTCCGGTCCCTAATTGGATTATTCGACGCTTAGAAAAAGTTAAACAACAATTAGATGATTATAAAGGGGAAGATTAATGAAAAAATATAAAGAAAAACAACAAATTCGATGGGATGTGCCTCAAGTAGGTGTAGCACCATATAGACAAATTCATGCACATTCGACAGGTAATCCAAATTCAACGGCACAAAATGAAGCGGATTATCTCAATAATAAGGATATTAATTTAGGATTCTATACACATGTTGTAGGCAATGGTAGTATTATTCAAGTTGCCCCAATAGGTCAAGGTGCTTATGATGTGGGTGGTGGTTGGAATTGCGAAACCTTTGCAGTAGTTGAATTGATAGAAAGTCATCAAAACTATGAGGCATTTCGTCAAGATTATGAAATATATATATATTTATTAAGAGCATTAGCTATGCAAGGCAATATTCCACTAACACTTGATACAAATGAATTAAGTGGTATTAAAACACATTGTTTTTGTACGAATAATCAACCTGATAATTATTCAGATCATATTGATCCATTACCATACTTATCAAAGTGGGGGATTTCTTTGGAGCAATTTAAAAAAGATATAGCAGATGGTATTGTGGAAAGTATAGGAATTATGACAGAAATTGTTAAAACAACTGAACAACAATTATGGATAAAAATTACACATTATCATAGTGTTTCAATGTTAGAGGGAACAATTTTCAATGTGTATCTTTTAAATAATCAGCGTGTAGATTGTGAAGTGATATATATTAAAGAAGATACGTATAAGGTCATCGTACCTTATGAACAATTAACATCAGAAGTTTATCAACTATGTGTAGAAATTATTTTAGACGAAAATCATATATTTTCAGAGGTTGCATGGTATCCTTATTATCAGAGACATGTTAATTATCAAAATTATCGATTATTAATTAATCATCATCGTGCGGGTATTCAGAGAATTTAACTAGAAGCATGTATTTATTATCACCAGATACAAATTGACAACACGACTAGTGATAGCTATATAATATATAAAAGGAGTGATAACATTGACAACAATTATTTTTGATTGGGATAATACTTTATTTGATTTTCAATATTATTGGGAACAAGCGCATCAGCAAATTTTTAAAGAATATGATTTTGATAAGTACAGTAGTTATGATGATTTTATGAAAATGTATAGAACATTTGATAAACATTTATGGCAACAATTATTGGATAATGATATAACTTTAGATGAATTAAGAACGCAAAGAATTATTTTGACATTGAAGCACTATCAAATCAACTTTAATGAACAACAAGCACAAGTATTTTTTCAAAGATTTTTTGAAATTTTATTAGAAAAGATAGAACCTAATACGCAAAGAATTAAACAAATTCAGTTATTACAACAAAAATATCCACTGGCAATATTAACGAATGGTAAAATTGAAGAACAAGTAAGTAAAATTAAACGTGCGAAGTTTGAAGGCCTATTACCAGTCTATATTTCTGAAGAAATAGGTTTTGAAAAACCTGACTTTAAAGCATTTGAATTTGTATTAAAAGACTTGAATATCGCTGCTAACACAACAATAATGGTAGGAGATTCTCTTGAAAATGACATTCGACCAGCGAAGCAGTTAGGTATGACGACGATATATATCGGTGATACACAAAATGAAGTAGCAGACTGTACTTTTGACAATATAGATGAAGCAATCGATTTTTTATTAAATCGTTAATTAAAGCATGAATTTACACTTGCATATCTGTTTTATATGTAGTAAGTTAGAGAGATAATGATATAACTAAAATTAAGAAGGGGGATAATAAGTGGTTAAACGTACAAAATTAGATGCAGATTATGTATATAAAAAAGGTCACCAACAATCAGTGAGAGCTGCGGCTATGAAACGCAGTCAACAAATAAAAATTAATCGTTTAAGATTATTTGTCATTGTGCCCTTAATTATCCTATCTTTAATTTTTTTAGTGAGTAATATTCGTATGTACATAGATATAAAACAAACAAAACAACAAATAGTAGAACAACAATCCACAATTGAAGTGTTGAAAAAACAACAAGCACAATATAATGAAGTGATTGAATCATTAAATAATGAAGAATTTATTGAAAAATTGGCACGTCAACAATATTTATTATCTAATAAAGGTGAAATTATTTTTAAACTGCCAAATGATGAAAGTTTAATTGATAATATGATTCATCAGAATGACTAATGACAATATAAAAGTAAGAAGACGAAGAGATTGTAATAATAACTTCGTCTTTACTCGTTTTTAATATGGAGGTAATAAATGCAACAGATTGAAGAAGGTAAAGTAATTAATATTACTGATTACGGTGTTTTTGTTAAAGTGCAATCAGGCAAAAAAGGTTTAGTACATATTAATGAAATGTCAAAAGCACAAAAAAATAAATTTAAAAAATTATATAAGCCGAAACAAAGTGTAACAGTGAGAGTGTTAGAACAATTAGAAAATAATAGATTGAAGTTATCTTTTAAATTAGATGATCAACCGTCAAAACCTAAAAAGAAAGTTGCACCAATCGCAGTTGTGCCAACTATTGAAGAAGATGAAATCACACCTATTCAAAAACAATTACAGAAATTGGCACGTGTAAAAGTACAACGTCAAAAAAAACCAACCAAAATGACACAACAACAAGAAAAAAAACAAACGATGAACAAACAAAAATCATTACCCTTAACAGGGCAAGAATTTGAACAACGATTATCTCAATTTTTATCAGAAAGCTATCAACGTTTAGAAATATTATCTCAAAAATCACAACATGAATAATAGAGGTTAGTATGAAAGCAGCAAAAATTTTATGGACACCACAAAGTAAATTATTAGTCGCTGTGTCAGGTGGTATTGATTCAGTTGTCTTATTAGATTGGTTGATGACGCAGTCTAATACTTACCAACAATTAGCCATTGTTCATGTAGATCATGGTTTAAGACAAGAAAGTCGTTCGGATTATCGTTTTGTTGAACAATTAGCGCAATACTATCAATTAGCTTTTTACGGCTATCATTGTGATGTAATAGCTTATAAACAACAGCATCATTTAGGGACACAACAAGCTGCACGTGAAGTGAGATATGCTTGTTTTGATCAAGCAATGCAACAAAGTGATAGTCAATTATTGTTAACAGCACATCATGGTGATGATCAAAGTGAAACCATTATTTATCGTTTAATGACTGGAAGATTTCATCAACAATCATTAGGGATCAATGAATTATCCACACGAAATAATTATCAAGTAGCAAGACCTTTATTGAAATGTAGTCGTCAGCAAATACAAGCTTATTATGATAAGCGTCATTTAAAACATGTAGAAGATAGTTCAAATGCACAATTAACTTATCATCGTAATCAAATACGTCATTTATTAATGCCGATTTGTCAACAAATTATGCCACAAACAGTACAACATTTAGATGATTTTAATCAACACTATCAAGCACAACAACAGTTTATTAATCAGTATAGTCAACAATTATTAACGCAATTAATTTTATCGATACAAGATAATAAAGTTGTGATTAATCGAAAAGAGTGGTTAATGCAGGATCAAATTATTCAGCAAACAATGCTTTATCAATTATGTCAGCAATATGCTAATATTAATGATTTGAAACATCATAGTGTAGCATCGGTTTGTTATATGATTAATACGGCACAAGGAGAAAAGCAATATTACTTGAAAAGTCATTGTCTAGTGCGTGTAAGTTATGATAAAATGACATTGTTAGTAAATGATATAAAAAAAACTGCTGAAATTGAACCAATTATTTTAAATCAACAGCATTTACAACAATATGTACGTTTTGATAATTATCAATGTATATTATCTGTTGAGAAAATAGATGAGACAAGTGTAGCTATTAATGAACAAGATTTACCTTTATGTATTCGTACTTATCGTCAAGGTGATCAAGTGGTATTAAAAAATGGTCATAAAAAAGTAAGGCGGCTATTTATTGATCATAAATTACCACAACATTTACGTGCTACTTATCCAATTGTTGAAAATAAACAAGGTGAGATTATTGCAGTAGGTCAATTATATCAACAACAAAGAACAATGAGTCAATATTATTTGACAATTACATTAATATAATTTCATAAATGGTATAGAAGGAGTTTAGGATGAAAGTATTATCACAGGAAATTGAGCGTATTGTTGTGTCAGAACAACAAATTGTGGAGGCATGCCAACGATTAGGCGCACAAATTACAGAAGACTACAAAGATAAAAACCCTGTACTAGTTGGGGCGTTAAAAGGCGCAGTACCATTTATCGCAGAATTAATAAAATATATTGATACACATATTGAGATAGATTTTATTGACGTATCAAGTTATCACGGTGGTACGGAATCTACGGGAGAAATTACAATTAATAGAGATATTGCAACATCTTTAAACAATAGAGATGTGTTAATCATTGAAGATATTATCGATACTGGTCAAACATTAAAACGTTTAGTGGAGTTATTAGCTTCACGTGGTGCCAATAGTGTTAAAGTTGTTACATTAACAGATAAACCTTCAGGACGCGTTGTAGAAATGGTTGCTGATTATGTAGGTGTTGTTGTACCAGAAGGCTTTTTAGTAGGTTTTGGTTTAGATTATCGAGAAAACTATCGTAATTTACCTTATATAGGTATTTTAAAAGAAGAAATGTATAAATAATCAATGGTCAGAAAGATAATTTTATCTTTCTGATTTTAATATATTACTTCAAAATGATTAAAAAACTGATAATATCGTACTAAAGTTGCAATTTTATCTAAATCTAGATAAGGATAATAATAATATACTAGCTTATTACTAGCATTAGAATAGCTAAATATGATAAAATTTTAATCATACTACTGAGAATAAATAATGTTTAAATCGTTTCAGTTAGTTTATATTAAATAAATATGAGTATCCAAAAAATACTTATTGTTATTACAACAAGGAGGAAGGGTTTAACATGAATAAAATGCCAAAAGGGCGTAGTAATATCTTGTCTATTATCTTGGCAATTGTTTTAATATTTGGAGTCTATTCATTTATTAATCCTACAGAGCCAGCAACAAAGCCGACAAGTTATTCAACTTTTGTGACTGCATTAAATCAAAATAATGTCGACACAATTACCATGCAACCGGATGAAAACAGTCCAACAACAACAGTAAAATGGAAAGAAAAAAACAATAAGTCACAAACGAATGTAACAGTGATTAAAGAAAATGATCAAGATGTTGCTAAATTAATTGCTAACAAGGCAGTGACTGTAGATGTTGAAGTTAAACAAACAGAAAAAACGAGTGTTTGGTTATCACTTGCATCAGGCATCATTCCATTTATCTTAATGATGGGCTTCTTGTTCTTTATTTTAAGCCAACAAAGTGGTGGTGGCGGAAAGCTTATGAGTTTCGGAAAATCTAAAGCTAAATTAATTAATAAAGATAAGAAGAGTGTTCGTTTCCGTGATGTAGCAGGTGCAGATGAAGAAAAACAAGAATTAGTAGAAGTTGTAGACTTCTTAAAAGATCATAGTAAATTTACAGCAATGGGTGCACGTATTCCAAAAGGTGTGTTACTTGTAGGTCCTCCGGGAACAGGTAAAACTTTATTAGCACGTGCTGTTGCTGGTGAATCAGGCGTACCGTTCTTTTCAATTTCAGGTTCTGATTTTGTAGAGATGTTTGTCGGTGTTGGTGCGAGTCGTGTTCGTGATTTATTTGAACAAGCTAAGAAAAATGCACCATGTATTATTTTTATTGATGAAATAGATGCTGTAGGTCGTCAACGTGGTACGGGTGTTGGTGGTGGACATGATGAACGTGAACAAACTTTAAACCAATTATTAGTCGAAATGGATGGTTTTGATGGTGATAAAGGTATTATTGTTATCGCTGCAACTAACCGTGCTGACGTACTAGATCAAGCATTATTACGTCCAGGTCGTTTTGACCGTCAAATTAGAGTTGGTTTACCGGATGTTAAAGGTCGTGAAGCAGTCTTGAAAGTCCATGCACGTAAAAAACCATTAGATAGTAGCGTTGATTTAGAAGCAATGGCGGAACGCACACCAGGTTTCTCTGGTGCTGATTTAGAGAACTTATTAAATGAAGCAGCGTTATTAGCAGCAAGAGAAAATAAAACTAAAATTGATATGCGTGATTTAGACGAAGCAATGGATCGTGTGATTGCAGGGCCAGCGAAGAAATCTAAAGTCATCAGTAAAAAAGAACGTGATATTGTGGCTTGGCATGAAGCAGGTCATACAGTAATTGGTATGGCATTAGATAATGCTGAGAAAGTTCACAAAGTAACAATCATCCCACGTGGTGAAGCGGGCGGTTATGCCGTAATGTTACCTAAAGAAGATCGTTACTTTATGACTAAACCAGAATTACTTGATAAAATTACTGGTTTACTTGGTGGACGTGTTGCCGAAGATATTACTTTCGGTGAAGTATCAACAGGTGCACATAATGACTTCCAACGTGCGACACAAATTGCACGTGCAATGGTAACTGAATATGGTATGAGTGATAAAATTGGACCAGCACAATTCCCAAGTAGCAATGGCGGCAATCCATTCTTAGGTCGTGAATTAGCTAATGGTTCACATTATTCAGAAGCGATTACTAAAGAAATTGATTTTGAAGTACAAGATATTTTAAAACAATGTTATGAACGTGCTAAAGAAATTTTATTAGCACATCAAGAACAATTAAATTTAATTGCGACTTCATTATTAGAATTAGAAACTTTAGATTCAAAACAAATTAATTCTCTATTTTATGATGGTAAATTAGAAGAACGTAAATATGGTACAGATGAAACAAACAATGAAATAGATGTGACATCTGTAGAAGATAAAGAAATTTAATGACGATCAAACAAGCTTGAAAATTTTATTTTCAAGCTTGTTTTTTTAATTACTATTTTGTATATATATGATTATTTTAGTGCAATATATATTGCCTTTTATATTATAATTATGTATTCTAATAAAGATAAAATAATATGTAAAATATTTTAATACGAATGAGGGGATATATAATGATTTGTACAATTGATGTAGGGAATACTAATATTTCTGTAGGTGTTTTCAATTCGCAAGATCAATTAATTCATGCTTGGCGTTTAGAAACAGATCATAGAAAAACAGCTGACGAATTAGGTATGATGACTAAAAATTTATTAAATGATGCTGACTTGACATTTTCAGATATTAAAGATATTGTCATTTCATCAGTTGTGCCTTCAATGATGTTTAGTTTAACACAATTATGTCAACGTTATTTCAAAGTGGAACCATTAATTGTTAATGGTTATATTGAAAGTGGTTTGAGATTAGATGAAGCACATAAAGGACGTTTAGGTGAAGATCGTATTGTAGATGCTGCACCAGTTATTGCAGCTGGAAAGTTACCTGCAATTATAATTGATTATGGTACAGCAACGACATTTGATTATGTGGATAAAGATGCAAAGTATTGTGGGGGTGTGATTGCACCGGGTATTCATATTAGTAGTGAAGCTTTATATGATCATGCTGCTAAATTACCAAGAGTTGCGATGGTCGCACCAACAACTGCTTTAGGTTTAAATACAGTTGAACAAATGCAAGCAGGACTTGTATATGGTTTTGTTGGACAAACAGAAGGTATTATTCGTCAAATGAAAAAAGATATTAACGAACCACAAGTACATGTGATTGCCACAGGTGGTTTAGCATCATTAATTGCACAATTCACTTCTGAAATAGATGAAGTTGATCCAGATTTAACGTTAAAAGGTTTGTTATTAATTTATCATTTAAATAAAAAACAAAAATAAAGGGGTACATAATATGGTAAAAAAAGGCTTTTTAACCGGTTTATTATTATTCGGTATATTTTTTGGTGCAGGTAATTTAATTTTTCCACCTAATTTAGGTTGGTTATCAGGCGAAAATTTTTGGACAGCTAATATTGGGTTTATTTTATCTGGTGTAGGGATTGCAATGATTACATTAATTATTGGTACATTGAATCCTAGAGGTTATCAAGCGGAATTAGAACAAAAATATTCAGTGTGGTTTGCTAATATTTTATTAGCGGTACTATATTTAACTATTGGACCATTATTTGCGATACCACGTACGGCAGCTACATCATTTGCGATTGGTTTACAACCTATATTTGGCGATAGCAGTTTAGCATTATTAATTTTTACTATAATTTATTTTGCGGCAGCACTTGCTATTTCATTAAAACCATCTAAAATTTTAGATAGTGTTGGTAAAATTTTGACACCATTATTTGCGTTATTAATAATTGTATTAATTATTTTAGGAAGTATTAAATACAGCAATATGCCAGTAGCTCCAGCAGCAGAGTCATTTGTTTTAGGAAAAGCATTTGGTGCAGGATTTATTGAAGGTTATAATACATTAGATGCAATTGCAGCAGTTGCATTCTGTATTATTGCTATGAATACTTTAAAACAATTAGGTTTTACTTCTAAAAAAGAATATTTATCAGCTGTATGGGTTGTCGGTATTGTAACTGCCATATTCTTTAGCGTATTATACATTGGTTTATCTTATTTAGGTAATCATTTCCCAGTTCCAGAAATGATTGCTAAAGATGAAACAATTAATAAAGGTGCGTATATTTTAAGTGAAGCATCTAAAGGTGTTTTTGGTAATTATGGTCAAATTTTCTTAGGTATTATGGTTGTGTTAACTTGTTTTACAACAACTGTAGGTTTGATTGTATCCGTATCAGAATTTTTTGTGAAGTTATATAATAAAATTTCATATGAAATTTATGTAATTTTCTTTACAACAGTAGGATTTTTAATTGCTAATATTGGTTTGAATAATGTAATTACTTATTCAGTACCTGTTTTATTAATTTTGTATCCAATTGTTATTACTATGGTTTTATTTACAGCCATTAATAAATTTATTGCATTATCTAAAAAAGGTATGCAGTTCACAATGGCGATAGTGACATTATTATCAATAGTTACAGTATTAGCAAAAACTTTTAATGTATCAAGTGTAATGAATTTATTAGCTTTATTACCATTTAATGAGCAATCATTAGGATGGTTAGTACCTTGTCTATTAGGTTTATTATTATCATTAATTTTACCTAATAAACAACGTGGTGAAGTTTTTGATTTCGATACATTCAATAAATAAGTGTTAACATAGTATTAAACGCATTGTCGTTTGATACTATGTTTTGTTTATATCAACTATTTGTTTTTAGTGATAAAAAATAGTATGATTAGCCTAATATGAATTTAGGAAGGAAGTTACAATGAAAGATTATTTAGTAAAAGCCATGGCATTTAATGGCGAAGTTCGTGTATATGCTGTTAATACAACAGCAACAATCAATGAGGCGCAACGTCGTCATCAAACATATCCAACTGCATCTGCAGCATTAGGTCGTGCTATGACAGTAGGTGTGATGATGGGTGCGATGCTTAAAGGTGATAATAAAATTACAATTAAAATAGAAGGTGATGGACCGATTGGTAGTATTTTAGTAGATGCTAATGCACAAGGTGGTGTTCGAGGTTATGTGACACATCCACAAACACATTTACCATTAAATGAATTTGGTAAATTAGACGTTGCTGGTGTTGTCGGAACAACAGGTGTTATCTCAGTCGTAAAAGATTTAGGTTTACGTGAAAATTATACTGGTCAAAGTCCAATTGTTTGTGGAGAATTAGGATTAGATTTTGCTAATTATTTTGTAACAAGTGAACAAACACCTACAGCTGTAGGTGTAGGTGTTTTAGTAGATACGGATAATACAATTAAGGCTGCAGGTGGTTTTGTTATTCAAATGATGCCAGGTGCAAGTGAAGCAACTGCTATCACCATAGAACAAAAAGTAACAACAATGACACCAGTTTCTAAATTAATTGAACAAGGTTTAACACCAGAACAAATTTTAGTATCAATATTAGGTGAAGAAAATATTGAATTTTTATCTGAAGAAGAAGTCAACTTCCAATGTACTTGTTCTCGAACAAGATTTGAAGATGCAATTATCAGTTTAGGACAACATGAGATTGAAAGTTTAATTGAAGAAGGGCAAGCAGAAGCGGATTGTCATTTTTGTCGAGAAAAATATATTTATACCATTGCTGATTTAGAAAAAATGAAAGATTTAGCAATATAAAATAAAAGCAACTGAGAGTGGTAGGTCTCTCAGTTGCTTTTATTTTTTGGATGAGAATTTTTTGTTGATTATACTATATGTTATTTGTATATAGTATAATGTAATGGTAAAATAAAAATATACATATCAACTAAATATTACATATTATTTCTCAACAACCATTACATTTACCATTATAAACAGAAAAAAGAACTTATGATTTTTTTGTTTACAATATTAAACAAATGGAGTGATAATGGCATGACAGTTAACAATTTTGGCAATATTTTAGCAACAGTACGTAAAGCAAAAGGTATGAAACAAAGTGAAGCAGCATCAGGCATTGTTACGAGATCATATTTATCTCAGTTAGAAAGTGATAGAAATAAAATAAGTTTAGAAGTATTTATTAAATTATTAGACAAATATAATACTTCATTATACGAATTCGAATATTTATTGCAAGAAACTGAAAATATGGTTGTAAAAACAAATCATTTAGTAGATATTCAAAATATTATGTATGAATATAGTACACGTGAAATTGAAGCATATCATCAAAAATTTCTTAATGTCGAGAAAAATATTTATTTGCATGAATATCATATGAAAATATTATCTCAAATAGTTTTATTATATCGTCAAAAGGGTAAAGTCGAGAAAAAAATTTATCAAGATTTAATGACGTATTTATTTAAAGTAGATATATGGGGATTATATGAATTACATTTGTTAGTTAATTTAGTGCATATGATTGATTATCGTGATAATCAAACGTTTTATCGACAAATAGAGAAAAAATTGACGAATACGAGATTTCCAGAAAAAGATAAATTATTATCACAACTTTATCTTAACTTATCTAATGTTGCACTAGATGTTAAAGATTATCATAATGTTTATTCGTTTGTTGAAAAAGGACTACAGTATACACGAAGATACAATTATATTTTTGAACAAATTTTATTAAATCTTAATTATCACATCGCAAAATCAATACAAAATATTACATTAGATAAAATGATTTATAATTATTTAAATATGCTACAATATTTAGGTTATCCTCAAATTATTCAACGTGTAAAACAAGAATTAAATAAACATAATTTTAGTCTATAAAATTTGATAAAAAGTATTGACATGAGACATAATAATGAATATAATAAGTATTGTTGTTAAGCAAAACAACTTATTATATTGGAGGAATACCCAAGTCCGGCTGAAGGGATCGGTCTTGAAAACCGACAGGAGTGTAAAAGCTCGCAGGGGTTCGAATCCCCTTTCCTCCTCCATTAAAAGTATATTCAAAGTCTTTTCTAATAAGAATGGGCTTTTTTATTTTATGTAGATAAAGAGTAGTATATTTGGTACAATCTAATAAAAGTAAGCATTATCTATATTAATTTTGGGGGAGATTATAATGATTAAAATTGAAACATATAAACTGTTAATAATTATTGCAAGTTTTTGTTATATGATGACCTTAATCTCAACATTCTTAATTAAGACAACTATGTTAAATAGCATGAAAATATTACTAGGCCATAGCTTGATTGAGACTTATAAGTTAATAATGTTAAGTGTAGGTACAATAACTGGATGTATGAGTATATTCTTAGGTATTCTAGCAAGTATATTAATATTGTTGAAAAAAAGAGTTTGAAATATGATTTCAAACTCTTTTAAAATTATTCAGATACAGGTTCTACTTTTTCAATAATTTTGATTAATTTAACTGGAATTGTAATGTCCATTGTTTCACCGTTAACTAAAGTCACTACATATTCTTTTTGGCTGTATTTATTATTACCTAAAGTTACATGTGCTTCACTAATAGATGTATTTAATATACCTGAACTATCACTTTGTGCATTACTTTCGATTTTGTAGCGACCTGCTTCAAAATCTTGACCAACTGTATATTGACCAGCTGATAATGTCTTAGGTTCATCTTTAGCAGTAATAATAGCTTTCGTTGTTCTTTCTAATTCTTGTTTAGCTGCTTCTATTTGTTTGTTTGTATCAGATAATTTAGCTAATTCATCCTTAATTTTGTCACGTTGTGCAATAAGTGCTTTTGCCGATTTTAAATCTTCAGAGATAGCTTCTAAGTCTTGGCGTTTAGTTTGCTCATCTTTGATTAAATTATCTAATTTTTGTTGTGATTCAACAACACGTTCATTAATATGTTTTAATGAAGTGGCTTGTTCATCAATAAAACTTTTTGTTAGTGTTTGTCCAGCAAAATATCCAACAACACCTGCAATTGCGATAAATAAAATCATAAATAATGTCATTAAAAAATTTTTCATTATGGCCTCCATTCTTTATTGATAGTATATACTGAAAGTAGTTAGATTTTCAAGGAAAAGGCTAGTTGCTTATGAATGAGAAATATCAAATAAAGTTCAGTACTTTTCTTGATATTTCTATAAAAATAAGGTATATTAGTAATATCGTGCTAGGTGGGGAGTTAGCGGTGCCCTATAACTTGCAATCCGCTTTAGCAAGACTGAAGACCTAATTTGAGGTGATTAACTTGTAGTTAACCTATATTAAGTGATGTTGAGATTAAGGTCCCATGCAACAAATCTTTTATGAACCATGTCAGGTC
This sequence comes from Staphylococcus sp. B1(2026), assembly GCF_058895785.1. NCBI lineage: Bacteria > Bacillati > Bacillota > Bacilli > Caryophanales > Staphylococcaceae > Staphylococcus > Staphylococcus sp. B1(2026). The sequence continues at coordinate 30,771 of NZ_JBZXTS010000009.1, read as the reverse complement.
TGAGAAGAAGCAGCATTAAGTAAAATGACTTGTGTGCCGTGGGGAAGCCGTAATTGAGTTAACTGATAAAGAAGTGACTATGATTGATTATCGAGATTAGGGCACGATATTTAATAAAAAATTTCAAGATTAGTGCTTGCACTAATCTTTTTTCTTTATGTTATAATAATAATAAATCTATATGTGAAGGAGAGAATTAGTTGGCAAATTATCAAGCACTTTATCGTGCATTTAGACCACAAGCATTTAATGAGGTAGTTGGTCAAAATTATGTTGTGACGACATTGCAAAATGCTATTAAATTACATCAAATTTCTCATGCTTATTTATTCTCAGGACCACGTGGTACCGGTAAAACGAGTATTGCAAAAATTTTTGCCAAAGCAATTAATTGTCTTAATCATCATGATGGAGAACCGTGTAATCAATGTCAGTTATGCCAAGCAATTACAGAAGGTAGTTGTACGGATGTGATTGAAATAGATGCAGCGAGTAATAATGGTGTGGATGAAATAAGAGATATTAGAGATAAAGTACGTTTTGCACCAACAGAAGCACAATACAAAGTTTATATTATCGACGAAGTACATATGTTAACGACAGGTGCTTTTAATGCTTTATTAAAAACATTAGAAGAGCCACCGAGTCATGTTGTTTTTATTTTAGCGACGACAGAATTTCATAAAATTCCAGCGACAATTTTATCACGTTGTCAACGATTTGATTTTAAAACGATTAGTCAACAACAAATTGCACAACATTTAACAACTATTGCACAATTAAAAAATGCAACTGTTGAAGTGCAAGCGATGCAATTATTAGCGAGAGTAGCAGAAGGCGGTATGAGAGATGCTTTGAGTTTGTTAGACCAAACATTAGCACTTGATGCACAACAAGTGACTGTAGAAAATGCTCTGACTGTCACAGGTACAATGGGTGCAGAATTAATGACACAACTTATCGCAGCTATTTTATCTCAACAAACATCACAAGCAATTGATTGTTATCATCAATTTGTACAACAGGGAAAAGATAGTCGTAGATTATTAATCGACCTAATCACAGTTTTCCGTGACTTAATTTATTATAAAAAAATGTCGCAAAGTGATAGTTATTATGTAAAATCATTAATTGACAATCCGATAATTACTGAACAATTATCAATCGTATCGACAGATTATTTATATCAACAAATTCAATTGTTAACTAACACAGAAGAACAAATGAAATTTACTAATCATCTATTAATACAGATGGAAATTTTATTTGTTAAAATGTCAGAATTACCATTAACGATGGCAACAATAAATAGTTCGCAAGATACAACATTAATTGATAATTTACAACAACAAGTGCAACAGCTACAACAACAAATTCAACAATTAATGACACAAACACCAGTAACCGTAGCTTCAACTGAACCAACAACTGTTGTAACTAATAAAAATTATAAAGTGCCTATACATGATGTTTATGCTGTACTTAAGCATGCAACGAAACAAGATAAACAAGAAATTACAGCAGCTTGGGAACAATTAATTCAGCAATTATCGACAGATACGACAATGAAAAGCTATTTTAGTTTAATATCTAAATCAGAAATTATTGCTGCCAGTCAGACACATTGTGTTATTGGTTTTTCTAATGATATTCATTGTGAAATGGTAATGAAACGTCAAGAAAATACAAAACAAGTAGAACAAATGTTAGCGAATATTGTTAATAAATCAATTAAAATTGTCGGTGTAACAACAGCGCAATGGCCGAAATTACGTCAACAATATTTACAAGAGCATCATGTGGTTGATACGAATAAAAAAGAAAATGAACCAGTCGATCCATTAGTACAAAGTGTGATCGATATTGTTGGAGAAGAACTCGTAGAAATTATAGATTAAGATTGGATAACGAACATTTATTATGTGTGTATTAGTAATAATAGAACATATAAAATTTTTTATTTTATGCTAAAAATATGGTAAACTAATATAGTAAAAATTATAATTTATTTTAAAGAAAGGGTAATCTAATCATATTAGATTAAGGTAATTATGATGCGTGGAATGGGCAATATGCAAAATATGATGCGTCAAATGCAAAAAATGCAAAAACAGATGCTTGAAGCACAAGAAGGTTTGAAAGAACAAATCGTTGAAGGTACAGTTGCTGGTGGTATGGTAACTGTTAAAGCTAATGGTGACGGACAAATCTTAGATGTAATAATTAAACCTGAAGTGGTAGACCCAGAAGATATTGAAATGTTACAAGATTTAATATTAGCAGCAACAAATGATGCTGTAACGAAAGCAAGTGACTTGAAAGAGCGTACAATGGGACAATTTACACAAGGTTTAAATATTCCTGGTTTATAATATGAGATATCCAAAACCCATCGCTAAATTGATTGATAGTTTTATGAAACTACCAGGCGTAGGTCAAAAAACAGCAGCAAGATTAGCTTTTCATGTTTTAGATATGAGAGAAGATGATGCGATTGATTTTGCTAAAGCATTGATAGATGTTAAACGCAATTTGAGTTATTGTTCAATATGTGGTCATATTACTGAACAAGACCCTTGTATGATTTGTAGTGACAAAACAAGAGATCAATCTATTATTTGTGTCGTTCAAGATGATAAAGATGTCATCGCAATGGAGAAAATGCAAGAATATCATGGTTTATATCATGTTTTACATGGTGCAATTTCACCATTAGAAGGTATTGGTCCAGAAGATATTAATATGGCTGGTTTACTAACAAGATTAAAAGATGAGCGTGTTAAAGAACTTATTTTAGCTACTAATCCTAATGTTGAAGGTGAATCGACCGCATTATATATATCTAGGGTTGTTAAACCTATCGGTATTATTGTTAGTCAAGTCGCTCATGGTTTACCTATGGGAGGCGATCTAGAATATGCTGATGAGGTGACATTATCTAAAGCAATTTCAGGAAGAAAAACTTTATAGTTAAATAGAAAAGGTAGGTAATAATAATGACAAATTTATCAATTAATGCAATTCGTATGTTAGGTGTAGATGCGATTGAAAAATCAAAATCAGGACATCCAGGTATTGTTATGGGTGCAGCACCAATGGCATACAGCTTATACACTAAACAATTAACAGTTAATCCACAAGTACCAGCATGGGCTAACCGTGATCGTTTTGTATTATCAGCAGGACATGGTTCAATGTTATTATATGCATTATTACATTTATCAGGTTATGAAGATGTCTCAATGGAAGAAATTAAAAACTTCCGTCAATGGGGTTCTAAAACACCAGGACATCCAGAATTTGGTCACACTAAAGGTGTTGATGCTACAACTGGACCATTAGGACAAGGTATTGCAATGGCTGTAGGTATGGCACAAGCAGAGCGTTTCTTAGCAGCTAAATATAATAAAGCTAATTTCGATATCTTTAATCACTATACATATGTAATTTGTGGTGATGGTGACTTAATGGAAGGTGTATCTGCAGAAGCAGCTTCTTACGCTGGTCAACAAAAATTAAACAAATTAGTTGTATTATATGATTCAAATGACATTTGTTTAGATGGTGAAACAAAAGATACATTTACTGAAAGTGTACGTGAACGTTATAATTCATATGGCTGGAACACTTTATTAGTAGAAGAAGGTACAGATGTAGCTGCAATTAATGAAGCTATCGAAGCAGCAAAAGCAAGCGATAAACCAACATTAATCGAAATTAAAACAGTTATTGGTTTCGGCTCACCTAATAAACAAGGTACAAACGGTGTTCACGGTGCGCCTTTAGGTACAGAAGAAGCTGAATTAACACGTAAAGCTTTAGGGTGGGATTATGCACCATTTGAAGTTCCAGAAGAAGTTTATGCTGATTTCAAAGAAAATGTTGTAGAACGTGGTACAGCTAGCTACGATGCATGGGTAAAATTAGTTGAAGAATATAAAGCAGCTTACCCAGAATTAGCTGAAGAAGTAACAGCAATTTTAGAAGGTAAAGATGTTGTAGCATTAACAGAAAAAGATTTCCCAGTTTATGACAATGGATTCTCACAAGCTACACGTAATTCAAGTCAAGATGCGATTAACGCTGCAGCAAAAGTATTACCTAATTTAGTAGGTGGATCAGCTGACTTAGCACACTCAAACATGACAATGATTAAATCAGAAGGTTTACAAGATTCACAAAATCCTACGAATCGTAATGTACAATTTGGTGTACGTGAATTTGCCATGGGTACAATTTTAAATGGTATGGCATTACATGGCGGTTTACGTGTTTTCGGTGGAACATTCTTCGTATTCAGTGACTATGTAAAAGCGGCAATGCGTTTATCTGCATTACAAAATTTACCAGTGACATATGTCTTTACACATGACTCGATTGCAGTTGGTGAAGATGGTCCGACTCATGAACCAATTGAACATTTAGCTGGTTTACGTGCAATGCCTAATTTACATGTTTTCCGTCCAGCAGATGCACGCGAAACACAAGCAGCTTGGTACTTATCATTAACTAATAATACAACACCATCAGCATTAGTATTAACACGTCAAAACTTAACAGTACAAGAAGGTACAGATTTTGATAAAGTAGCTAAAGGTGGATATGTTGTATTCGAAAGTGCAGCAGATTTCGATACAATTTTAATCGCTACAGGTTCAGAAGTTGAGTTAGCAGTTAATGCAACAAAAGCTTTAGCAGAACAAGGTGTTAAAATTCGTGTAGTAAGTATGCCAAGTACTGAATTATTTGATGCACAAGATGCAGCTTATAAAGAAAGTGTTTTACCATCAGCAGTGCGTCGTCGTATTGCTATTGAGATGGCAGCAACACAAAGCTGGTATAAATACGTTGGTTTAGACGGTAAAGTTATTGGTATTGACACATTTGGTGCTTCAGCACCAGCAAATCGTGTAATGGCAGAATATGGCTTTACAGTTGACAATGTAGTTGAAGTAGTTAAAAGTTTATAATGATTGATAAAGGCTTGGAATTCTAGTGAAATAGAATTCTAAGCCTTTTAAATACGTACAATTATTTTGTTTAGCATAAAATAATTGAAAAAAACGAACGATTGTGATAACATACTTAAGTATTGTGAAAAAACGTTAAGAATATTAGGAGGCTTACTATGTTAAATGAATTTCACGTTTTCGATTATGAGGATATCCAGCTAATTCCAAATAAATGTATTATTAGTAGTCGTTCAGAAGCAGACACTTCAGTTCAATTAGGTCAGTATACATTTAAGTTGCCTGTCGTGCCGGCAAATATGCAAACAATTATAGATGAACCTTTAGCAGAACAATTAGCAAAAGAAGGTTATTTCTATATTATGCATCGTTTTGATGAGCAAAGACGTAAAGCTTTTATTGAAAAAATGCATGCACAAAATTTAATTGCTTCAATTTCAGTAGGTGTTAAAAAAGAAGAGTATGCTTTTGTTGAAAGTTTAAAAGATACAGCGCCAGAATTTATTACAATTGATATTGCACATGGTCATGCTGATAGTGTCATTACAATGATCAAACATATTAAAGCACATTTGCCAAATACATTCGTCATTGCTGGGAATGTAGGTACACCAGAAGGGGTTCGTGAGTTAGAGAATGCTGGTGCTGATGCAACTAAAGTAGGGATTGGTCCTGGTAAAGTTTGTATTACTAAAGTAAAAACAGGTTTTGGTACAGGTGGATGGCAATTAGCAGCTCTACGTTGGTGTGCTAAAGCTGCACGTAAGCCAATTATTGCTGATGGTGGTATACGAACTCACGGTGATATTGCCAAATCAATTCGTTTTGGTGCAACAATGGTTATGATAGGTTCGTTATTTGCTGGGCACGAAGAAAGTCCTGGTCAAACTGTTGAAGTGGACGGTAAATTATTTAAAGAATATTTTGGATCAGCTTCTGAACATCAAAAAGGTGCTTATAAAAATGTAGAAGGTAAAAAAATTGTCTTACCTTTAAAAGGGCATATTGCCGATACATTAATTGAAATGCAACAAGATTTACAAAGTGCTATTTCATATGCAGGTGGTAAAGACATCAATAGTTTACGCCGTGTAGATTATGTGATTGTTAAAAACTCTATTTGGAATGGTGATAGTATTTAATGAGCGGTGTTGATAACATTATTGTTATCAACACGCTATTTTTTTATCTAAGCTTAGAACGTCTATTGTATATCATAGGTACAATGGTTATAATAAATAAAAAGTATAAGCCTAGGAGAAATGTCTTGAAAAATATAACCATTAATGATATTGCACAATTAGTAGGTGTATCAAAAGCCACAGTATCTTACTATTTAAATGGTAATTTTAAAAAAATGTCAATAGATACGAGAGAACGCATTCGCCAAGTGATCGAAGATACTGGCTATGAACCGAGTAAAATTGCACAAAGTTTAGTCACTAAAGATACACGTACTATAGGTGTAGTGATTGCTGATATTACTAATCCATTTATTTCTTCGGTGATGAAAGGGATTCATGATACGTGTAAACAAGAAGGCTATTCTGTTAACTTTACGAATTCGGATAATGATATGCAAATAGAGTTAGATAATATTAATCGTTTAAAACAACAAAATGTCTCGGGTATTATTTTGGATTCTGTTAATCCTAATCGAATCGAATTAGCTGATCTGTCTAATGCCAATACTGTTATGGTAGATAGGCAAGCGAATCAATTGAGTATTGATACGGTTGTTTCGGATAATGAAGTATCCACTAAAAATTTTTTAAATATGATGCAACAACAAGATTATCAAGATATTTATTTTGTGTCTTTTCCTATTGAGGGTATTTCAACACGTGAAATTCGGTATGAAGGTTTTAAGAAAGTGGTAAGTGATGAGCCAAGTAAATTAATTATTGTTAATCAGTCTGATATAGTAAAAAAAATTGAGGCTATTATTCAACAATCGACAGTTAAAACTGCCTTTTTTACTATGAATGGACCTACTTTATTAGAATTTATAAAATTAATTAATCAAATGCAATATAGTTACCCTCAAGATTTTGGTTTAGGTTCGTATGAAGATCTTGAATGGATGGCATTGTTAAATCCTAATGTGTCTTGTATTTGTCAAGATTCTTATCAAATCGGGCAACAAGCTGCAACACGATTAATTAGTAAGTTAAAACAACCACAGCAAATAATCAAACCGCAATTAATAGAAGTAGCTAGTCATATTATTATTAGAAATTCATTTTAGTTATACAATCATATTACTATTTAAAGTGAAATATATTTCACTCAATAGTAGTATGATTTTTTTTATTGCTAAATTCTACAACGAAAATATTGAAAACGCTTGATTTTTATTATGAAAAGGTATACAATATTTTTGTATTAAAAGTTAACCGTTTAACTTGAGCTGAAATGAGGGAGGGCTTAAATGAAAGTTAATAAAATATTATCTGATCAATTAGAAGCATGTTATTCAGTTAGTCGTATTAAAGATGATAAACATGATTATTTGTTAATTGCATCAGAAGTTGAACAAGGTTGTTTTGCTTATGACATGAACAATCAATTGGCTAAAACAGTTGTTTGGGATACTGTTGGTGGCACAATGAGTATCGTACAAATACCTGGAACATTGGATTTTTTAGCAACACAAAAGTTTTATCCAGGTTTTAATTCAGCAGCATGTCAAATTGTCTACGGTAAATTTGATAATGGGCAATGGACAGTGACTAAATTAGTAGATTTCCCGTATTTACATCGTTTTGATTTAATTGAACAAAGTGACGGTAACATTTTATTTGTAGGTTGTACAATTGCTAATTCAAAAGCATTTGTTGAAGACTGGTCAGACAATGGTAAGATTTTTGTTGGTACTTTTGATAAAGATAAGGTCCAATTGAATGATGTACGTGCACTAGCTTTACGTTTATTAAAAAATCATGGTTATTATGCTGTTAAATCAGAGGGCTATTCATTAATTACAGCTGTTGAAGGTATTTTTAAATTAACTTATCCAGAGCATGCTGATACGGGTGAATGGCGTTTAGATATGATTTTCAACGAAGAAACAAGTGATATTGTACAAATAGATTTAAATAAAGATGGTCATAAAGAAAATATGTTAATCCAAGGATTTCATGGAGATCAATTTAAAATTTTCAATCATGACTTTAGTGAATTACTGTACCAACATCCAACACCAACTGAATTTGGGCATGCTTTATGGTCAGGCGATTTATTAGGACGTCCATTATGTTGTTTTGGTTGGCGAGCAAGACAAGCAGATTTAGTCGTAATAACAATGCTTGATGGCAAAGTCAATATTGAAATGATTGAAGAACAAGCAACATCAAGTAATGTTTTAGCATTTAATAAAGATGATAAAGCTTATATATTCTCAGCCAATAATAGTAAGGGTGAAGTTGCATTATACGAATTAACAAACTAATAATTAAGAGGAGATAGAACAATGACAAAGAAAAAGATTTTAGTAACAGGTATCGTACCAAAAGAAGGTTTAACATCATTAATGGAAGAATTTGACGTAACATATTCTGATGGTGAACCATTTTCACGTGAGTATGTGTTAGAGCACTTGCATGAATATGATGGTTGGTTATTAATGGGTCAAAAAGGTGACAAAGAAATGATTGATGCAGGTAAAAACTTACAAATTATTTCTTTAAATGCAGTTGGTTTTGACCATGTGGATATTAATTATGCTAAAGAAAAAGGAATTGTTGTATCAAATTCACCTCAAGCTGTACGTATTCCAACAGCTGAAATGACATTTGCTTTAATTTTATCAGCTGCAAAACGTTTACCTTTATACGACAAAATTGTGCGTCAAGGTGACTGGATTGATCCAAGTGAAAGACGTTATCAAGGTTTATCATTGCATGGTGCAACATTAGGTATTTTCGGCATGGGGGGTATCGGAACAACGGTAGCACATTTAGCAAAAGCATTTGGTATGAAAATTATTTACCATAGTAATAATCATTTATCTCCAGAAGAAGAGCAACAATTAGGTGCGAGATTTGTAGAATTTGATGAATTAGTGACACAATCTGATGTAATTACATTACATGCACCATTATTACCATCAACAAAACATAAATTTAATAAAGAAGTTTTCAAAAAAATGAAAAACCGCAGTTACTTAGTGAATGCAGCACGTGGCCCATTAGTGTGCGAAGAAGATTTAGTAGAAGCATTAAAAACTGGAGAAATTGCCGGTGCTGGTTTAGATGTATTTGAATTTGAACCAACTGTTTCAGAAGAATTAAGAGCCTTAGACAATGTTATTTTAGCACCACATGCAGGAACAGGGACAATAGAAGGGCGTTGTATTTTAGCAGAAGAAGCAGCCAATAATTTACATGAATTTTTTGCAGGCAACCCGATTAATGTAGTTAATAAATAAAAATAAGGGGGAATAAATAATGTTAGAAGCTTTACACGATTTCTTTGATGTTTTTGGTGCAGCAACAGTCGTACCAGCGATGATTTTTATCGTAGGTTTATGCTTGAAAGTAAATCCAAAACGTGCATTTTTTAGTGCTTTACGTGCTGGTGTAGGTTTAACAGGATTTGGATGGGTAATTTCAGCATTTTCACCACTAGTAACGAAGTATATTCAACAAATGGTAGAAACAACAGGGTTGAATTTACCAATCGTAGATATTGGTTGGCAAGCAGGTTCATTAACAGCCTTTTCTTCAGAAATTGGTTTATCATTCTTTGTTTTCGGTTTGATTATTGAATTAATTTTATTCTTAGTGGGTATTACACGTGTATTTGTACCTTCAAATTTATGGAATAACTTTGGTTACATGGTTTGGGGAACAATGATGTATGCCGTAACAGGTAACTTCATTTTATCATTTATCTTTATGGTATTTGTGTTACTTTATTCATTAGTGATGTCAGAAGTATTAGCTGATCGTTGGTCAGAATACTATGGAGTTAAAAATGCAACGATTAACTCAATTCATAATATTGAAACAATTGTACCCGCATTAATTTTAGATCCACTATGGAATTTATTAGGTATTAATAAAGTAAAATTAAATCCAGAGGCATTAAAAACAAAATTAGGTATTTTTGGGGAACCAATGACATTAGGTTTTATTTTAGGGATGGTTATTGGTATTTTAGGAAGTATTAAAGAATTAACACATTTAGCAACTTGGGGTGGTATTTTAAGTTTTGCGGTAGCATTAGGTGCTGTAATGACAATTTTCCCATTAATTACAGGTGTCTTTGCTTCGGCATTCGCACCATTAGCACAAGCTGTTGAGCGTAATAAGAAAAAAGAAAGTGAATCTACAGATGCAGGTGTCATTGCTAAAAAACGTTGGTTTATTGCTGTAGATGACGGTATTGGTTTTGGTGAACCTGCTACAATTATTGCTGGTTTAATTCTAGTACCAATTATGGTAGTTATTTCGTTAATTTTACCAGGTAATGAAGCTTTACCAGTGGTTGATTTAATTGCTATTCCATTTATGATTGAAGCAATGATTGCTGTATCTAAAGGTAATATTTTAAAAGCGATTTTAAATGGTATTATTTGGTTCTCATTAGGTTTATATGCGGCAAGTGCTTTAGGACCGATTTATACAGAGGCAGTTAAGCAATTTGGTGTAGCAATTCCAGCAGGTGTGGCGTTAATTATGAGTTTTAACTTATTAGCACATCCATTAACAGCAGTGGTATTCTTTGCGTGGATGTCAGGTAATCCATTATATATCGGTATCACAGTTGCAGTTTATCTTGTATCATTATTCTTCTTACGTACAAAACGTGAAAGTATTTATGCATACTTGAAAAAAATGGCAGATAAAAACAGTGGTTTTGAAGGTAGTACTGAAAAAATATTCATAGGTGAAGACTAATCGGAGGAAAAATCAATGAAAAAAATAGATGCACATGTACATATTGTCGAAGCAATTGCAGGGTTTAATGGTAAAGGTCGTTTAAATGCATTAGGTAATGGTTATGCAGTTTGGGATGATGGTGATTTAATTAAGTTAATTGAAGATGGTTATGGCGATAGAGATTTTACAACTGAAGCATTATTAAAATATATGGATGCGAATGATGTAGAAAAAGCTGTTATCTTACAAGGTCATTTAAATGGTTATCAAAATTACTACACACATTTAGCCATTAAAAAATATCCAGAACGTTTTACAGGTGCTTTTGCGGTAGATCCTTATGCTGAGAATGCGTTAAAAATTGTGCAGCGTTATGTTGAAGAATTAGGATTTAGAGCAATTAAATTTGAAATTAGTCAAGGTGGCGGAATTCATGGTTATCGTGGTGAAGCAGCACCATTTCGATTAGATAGTGATCCACGAATTAATCGTATTTTAACTTATTTATTAGATTATCCTGGTTTTGTTGTGACAATTGATTACGGTAATTGGGATCAAATTAGTCATCAACCAGCAGCCATTGCCAATTTAGCACGTGTGTATTCAACATTAGATTTTGTAGTGTGTCATTTATCATTCCCACATGCAGATAATCCGAATCGTTTACGTGCAGAATTAGAAATGTGGCGTCCATTTGATAATATTTATACAGATTTATCAGCAATTCAAGATATTGATAGTCCAGATAAATTCCCATTCCCGAAATCACAACAAAATGTACGTATTGCGAAAGAAGTATTAGGTGCTAAACGTTTGATTTGGGGGACTGATTCACCATGGTCAGCTACATTTAACACATATGAAGAGTTAGCAACATGGTTAGAAAAAGTAGATATTTTTACAACAGAAGAATTACAAGATGTACTGTATAATAATGCTGAGCGTGTTTACTTTAAACCAGAAGCAGTAAAAGCAAATCGTGAAGCTGTCGACTCAGTAACGAAATCGTTGAATCTTTATTAATATTTAAGCTGAGAAAATTTTCTCAGCTTTTCTTGATGAAAGGAGAATACATATGCAATATTTTTTAAGCATTGATTATGGCGGCACAAATACAAAAGCAATTATTTTTGATGAACGTGGGCAACAAATAGCCGTTTCATCATTTGAAACTTTGAAAATTGAAACACAACCGGGTTATAGAGAAGTCAATTTAGATGAAACGTGGCAAGCAATTTGTAATTCAATTAAAGATGTTATTGAGACATCTAAAGTCAATCCACAAGCTATTGCTGCAGTAGCTTGTATAGGTCACGGGAAGGGACTATATGTATTAGATAAAAATCATCAATCTTTTATGAATGGTATTTTATCAACTGATACGCGTGCAACAGCATTAGCACAACAATTTGAAGCACGTGTGGATGAATTATGGACGTTGACACAACAACATATTGTTGCTGTGCAAAATCCAGTTTTATTAAAATGGTTAAAAGACTATCAACCACAACAATATGAGCAAATTGGTGCGATTTTATCAGCTAAAGATTTTGTGCGTTTTAAATTAACGGGTAAAGTGAATCAAGAGTATGGTGATGCTTCGGGTAATCATTGGATTAATTTTAAAACAGGTAATTATGATCGTGAAATTTTGACATTTTTTGATATTGAGGAAATGTTATCAGCTTTACCACCTTTAGTTGATTGTACAGACATTGTGGGTGGTGTGAGTGAAGAAATTGCATTAAAAACAGGTATAGTAGCAGGTACACCAGTAGTAGGTGGTTTATTCGATATTGATGCTTGTGCTATTGGTTCAGGTGTTTTAGATGAAACGACTTTTAGTGTGATTGCAGGGACATGGAATATTAATACCTATCCAAGTGTTCAACCAGCAAGTTCATCTAGTGGACAAATGAATTCGTATTTCCCAGATAAAAAATTTTTAGTGGAAGCAAGTAGTCCAACATCGGCAGGTAATTTAAATACGATGTTAAAATTATTAATGTTTGATGAAATGCAAAATGCTAAAAAAGACGGTCATTCAATTTATGATATTTTAGAAGAATTCTTAGATAATACTACGGCAAGTGAGCATGGATTGATTTTCTTTCCGTTTTTATATGGTAGTAATGTTGAACAAGATGCGTCGTCATGCTTCTTTGGTTTATCAACAACATCAACTAAATCACATATGATACGTGCAGTTTATGAGGGGATTATTTTTGCTCATCAACAACATATTGAACATTTAATTGCAACAGCCGGTCATCAACCAGATAAAATACGTTTATCAGGCGGTGCAACAAATTCACCAGCATGGATGCAAATGTTTGCGGATGTACTTAATTTACCAGTTGAAACAGTAGAAGCAACTGAATTAGGTGGTTTAGGCGGTGTCATTATTTGCTTACAAGCATTAAGAGGTTTAACCTTAGAGCAAGCAGTACAACAAGTTGTTAAAGTTAAATCACGTTTTATGCCTAATATACAAGAACACGCCATTTATCAAAAAAAATATGTTGTTTATCAGCAACTATTAACATCTTTATCAAGTGCTTGGAAAGATTTAGCACAATTACAATAATTAGGAGAAGTAGCTATGTTACACAAATTAGTTTTAAATAGCATTGTGTTTAAAGCACAATTAGATCAAGGGGTATCGCAGGCACAATTAGTTGAACAAGTCGCACAATTAGGCGTACATAGTTTTGAAATCAGAAGAGAATTTTTAAAAAAGACAAATGAAGAATTACAATTGATTAAGCAGCAAGCAGACAAACATCATATTGCTTTATTTTATAGCATTAATGAAGATTTAATTGTTAACCATCAAATTAATCCATTATTAGATACTTTTATAGAAGAAGCACAATTATTACAAGCACCATTTATTAAATTAAATATCGGTGATGCGTCGCAGATCTCAATTGAACAATTAAGTCAATTGTCAGATATTGCTGTACCGATTCGTGTAGAAAACAATCAAACTTTAGGTCATGCTAATATTGATAATTGTGCGCATATGATGACATTATGTCAACAAGCTAATTTACCGATTAGTTTTGTTTTTGATACAGCCAATTGGGTATTTGTAGGTGATGATGTTGAACAAGCTATCACAATGATGGCTGCATCAACACATTATTTACATTGTAAAAATTATCAAATGATAGCCAATCAACCTCAAGTGACAACAAGTTTATTTACTGGTGAAATAGATATACCACAGTTATTTAAACGTTTTAAATCAGTAGATTACTATGCTTTAGAGTATGGTAGTCAGTTAGACATTTTAGCAGAAGATATAACAAAAATGAAGACGTATCTTGACGATATGAACGCTTAGCTACAAAAGAAAGACTAAGATATCATATTAGTATGTTATGTGTTATTATAGTGGTAGGTATTTTTGGTTATTTTAGTCATTAAAAAATTAAATTATATAAAGAGGCTGATTTTATTAGCCTCTTTATTATAACCATATAGGATAGTGTCTTAATGTAATATCTAATTGAGGATAGTTAAGTAAAATAGATTCACCATCAATTTGAAGATAGACACTAGCTTGTGGGATGGTTAATTTAAGTTGAGATGTTTCAAAATAATGACATAGTTGATGTTGGCAATGGTCAATATTTTTATTTAAAAGTTGTTTGGCAAAAGATACTAGTTTTGGGAGTGTGTCATTTTGTAAAGCAATAATATGAATGGTATGATTATTTTGTCGTGCTTTAGGTGCAATGGCAATACCGCCACCATAGTAACGATGATTAGCGACTGTTAATAATAATAATTGATTAAGTTGATAGGTTTCATTATCAATTATAAGCTGTGTTTCGAAAGTTTGACGTTGCGGTAAAGATTTTAATAATAAAGTTGGATAAGAGAATTGACCTAATATTTTTTTCAATGGTGAGATTGTGGCTAAATGGCAAACTTGTGCATCAAGACCTATACCTAAGCTGTTTAAAGCAGCTTGTTGAAAATGATTGCGACTATCTTCTATCCATAAATATTCTAGTGGTGTAGCTTGTGCTAATGTTAATTGATGATATAGCCATTTTTTGATATTTGTCGGTTGTTGAATTTCACGATTAAAATCGTTACCTGTGCCAGCAGGAAAATAAGCAATAGGAATGATTTGATTAAGTAGAATTAAAGTATTTAAAATTTCATTTAAAGTACCATCACCACCGATAACAATACAACGATATTGTATTACATTGTCTTGTTGTATTTGTTTTAAAATATGTGTTAATAATTGTTTGAAACTGGCAGCTTGATGTGTATAAAAAATAGTCGTTGATATTTGATGTTGTTTAAAATATTTTAAAAATTGTTGCGCAACACGTTCGCCACGATGTTGACCAGCAATCGGGTTAACGATTAAGTAAAATTTCATATTAAATCTCCTAAATTTATTAATAAAACCAACTTATTTTATTATAAAATAGTTGGTTGATATTATTTACTATTAAGGTTGAATTTTAGTTAATTTAAAAGGAATACTAACATCCAAGTTTTCACCGTCTACTAGATTAGCGATATATTCTTTTTGACTGTAGCTATTATTTCCTAAAATAACATTTGCATGGCTAATAGATGTAAATAAATTACCGGTACTATCGTTATCTGCATTACTTTCGATTTTATATCTTCCAGCTTCAAAATCTTTTCCAACTTTATATTGACCAGCAGCTAATTCTTTAGGTTTTTCTTTTGATAAGATAATTGCATGCTCTACTTTTTCTAATTGTTGTTTAGCATCCGTCACCTTTTTGTTTAATTCTTCTAAATGACCAATTTCTTCTTTCAACATGTCACGACGAGATAATAATGCTTTAGCATCTTTTAACTCTTGTGAAATAGCTTCAAGATCTGTTCGTTTAGTTGTTTCATCTTTTGTTAATTGTTGTAATTGCGCTTGTTCATTAGTAATTTGTGATTTGATTTGATTTAATGATACGATATGATTATCGATAGATTTTTTAGTTAAAGTTTGTCCTATAATATAACCACCAATACCTATTGCCATGCTCCATAAGATTATACCTATAATACTAATTATTTTTTTCATGTCTTTCTCCTATAAATTAATATAATTATCATATACTATTTTGACAAAAAACGATATAGCTATGATAAAAATAGTATAACAGAAAATAATTAAGTAAAACAATTGTGTTTTGCTGTACATTAGAAATAAAATATACTATACATATATAGACACAAAAATATATTACTAAATTTAATTATTATAAATAATAAAAAAATATACAAGAAAGCCTTTACAATTATTAAATATTCATGTATTGTATTACTGTAGCTATGAAGAGTAGCTATTGTAGATAAATTAATAATAAGTAATTATTTTATTGTTAATTATTTATTAAATCGTATATTTATGTCATCAACATAAAAAGCGATAGTTTTTATTCTTTTAAAATATTATACAAAGGAGAAAGTTTATGGAAAAATTTAGTCAACTGTTACAGCCAGTAGCAGACAATCTGTACTTATCAGCATTGGTGGCATTAATTCCAATTGTTTATTATTTAGTGGCACTAACAATTTTGAAAATGAAAAACTGGATAGCAGGTAGTACAACATTATTATTAGCTATGATTATTGCAGTTATTGCTTTCAAAATGCCAACTGTTTTTGCGGTAATGGCTTCAATTCAAGGGATGGTCTATGGTGCAATTCCGATTGGGTGGATTATTTTAGCATCAGTGTTCTTATATAAGATGACAGTGAAAACAGGTCACTTTGACATTATTCGTGACAGTGTATCATCAGTGACGGATGACCGTCGTATCCAAGCAATTTTAATTGCGTTTTCATTCGGTGCCTTTTTAGAAGGTGCAGCAGGATTTGGTGCACCAGTAGCCATTACAGCTGCTTTATTAGTCGGTTTAGGTTTTAGACCATTATATGCAGCAGGTATTTGTTTATTAGCAAACACAGCGCCAGTTGCTTTTGGTGCAGTAGGTGCGCCAGTAGCGGCTATGGATGGTTTAACAACTTATGTAGACGGCACACCAATTCAAGCAGCAGAAATTGCGATGATGATTGGTCGTCAATTACCATTAGTATCATTATTTGTGCCATTGTATTTAATTATTATTATGGCAGGTTTTAAAAAAGCATTAGAAATTTGGCCAGCATTATTAGTGTCAGGTGGTTCATTTGCATTAGCACAGTTTTTCAGTGCCAATTACATGGGAGAACAATTACCAGATATTATTTCAGCTTTAGTATCATTAATCGCAACAGTATTATTATTACAAGTGTGGCAGCCTAAAACGATTTGGCGTTTTAAAGATGAACCAGCACCAACGGTTAATCCAACTAAACACTCTTTATCAACAATTGCGATAGCATGGGCACCATTTGTTGTGTTAACAGGTATTATTTTCCTTTGGACACAACCAGCGATGAAAGCATTCTTTAAATCAATTGCTTTTCATCCAGCAGTACCATTCATTCATAAAAATATTATTAGTTCAGTATTAGATAAACCAATTGCAGCAGAATTTAAATTAGATTTATTAGGGGCAGTCGGTACAGCCATTTTAATTGCTGCAATTATTTCTAAATTTATTATTAAATTAAGTTGGAAAGACACGGCAAAAACTTTTATTGAGACATTTAAAGAAGTTAAGTTTGCATTATTATCAATTTGTTTAGTTGTAGGTTTTGCTTACGTAATGAATGCTTCAGGTATGTCGAATACATTAGGTAGTGCTTTAGCAGCAACAGGAAGTTTCTTTAAATTCTTCTCACCAGCATTAGGTTGGTTAGGGGTGTTTATTACAGGTTCGGATACATCAGCTAACTTATTATTTGCGAAATTGCAACAAGTAACAGCATTAAAAGTAGGTATGGATCCATTATTAGCAGTAGCTGCCAATGCTTCAGGTGGTGTAACAGGTAAAATGATTTCACCACAATCTATTGCAGTAGCTGCAGCAGCTGTAGGTTTAGTAGGACGTGAAGGCGAATTACTAAAATTCACAGTGAAACATAGTATTATCTTATTATTAGTTGTTTGTGGTATTATTGCCTTACAAGCAACAGGTGTTTTAAGTTGGATGATACCAGTACATCCATAAAGTTATTAAATAGCTAATAGAGTTTTAAACTCTATTAGCTATTTTTTTATTAAGAATGTGTCGGTTTTTCAACAATTCAAATAATAAATGAAACAATATGTAAAAGAACACTTTACAATCATAAAGTAATCTTGTATTGTATTAACGTAAATGTGTGATTAGCTGAATGTAAGAATGATCAATATAAAATTGTCTTGTTTATATTTATGATTATTTTTAATTTAATTGATCAATATCTTATTAATTCAATAGTTGGTTGCACAAATTATTATTCAATTTAAAAGGAGAATAGCTAATGGAACAATTTACACAACTGTTACAACCAGTAGCAAATAATTTGTATTTATCAGCATTAATTGCATTAATTCCAATTGTTTATTATTTAATTGCATTAATGGTGTTTAAGATGAAAAACTGGTTAGCAGGTTTTTCAACTTTATTATTAGCAATTGGTGTTGCTGTTATTGCTTTTAAAATGCCAGCAACTTTTGCGATAATGTCTTCTGTTCAAGGGATGGTTTATGGTGCTTTACCTATTGGGTGGATTATTTTAACTTCAGTATTCTTATATAAAATGACAGTTAAAACAGGGCATTTTGATATTATTCGTGATAGTATATCATCAATTACTGATGATCGACGTATTCAAGCGATTTTAATTGCTTATGCATTTGGTTCTTTTTTAGAAGGTGCTGCAGGATTTGGTGCACCAGTAGCAATTACAGCTGCTTTATTAGTAGGTTTAGGATTTAAGCCATTATATGCTGCAGGTATTTGTTTATTTGCTAATGCCGCCCCGGGTGCTTTTGGTGCAGTAGGTGCACCTATTGCAGCAATTGATAGCTTAACAACTTATGCTAATGGTTCACCGATTCAAGCTTTTGAGATTGCCGCAACAGTAGGACGTCAAGTATTTTTAACTTCGTCATTTACACCACTTTACTTAGTTATTATTATGGCTGGTTTTAAAAAAGCTCTAGAAATTTGGCCAGCCTTATTAGTATCAGGTGGATCATTTGCTTTAGCGCAATTTTTAACGACAAATTATCATGGTGAACAATTACCAGATATTACCTCAGCATTAGCTTCATTAGTATGTACAGTATTATTATTACAAGTATGGCAACCTAAAACAGTTTGGCGTTTTAAAAATGAACCAGAACCAACGGTTGAACAAACGAAACACTCATTTTCATCAATTGTTGTAGCATGGTCACCATTTTTAGTGTTAACAGCAGTTATCTTTGTTTGGACACAACCTGTTATGAAAGCATTCTTTAAATCTATTGCTTTTCATCCATCAGTACCATTAATTCATAATAATATTATTAGCTCCGTATTAAACAAACCGATTGCAGCAGAATTTAAATTAGATTTATTAGGTGCTGTTGGTACAGCCATTTTAATTGCAGCACTTATTTCTAAATTTATTATTAAATTAAGTTGGAAAGATACAGTAGCTACATTTGTAGAAACATTTAACGAAGTGAAAACAGCATTATTATCAATTTGTTTAGTTGTAGGTTTTGCTTATGTCATGAATGCAGCAGGTATGTCTAATACATTAGGTAGTGCATTAGCTGCAACAGGTGGCTTGTTTAAATTCTTATCACCAACATTAGGGTGGTTAGGTGTATTTATTACAGGATCTGTTACATCAGCTAACTTATTATTTGGTAAATTACAACAAGTAACGGCAATGAAAGTCGGTATGGATCCATTAATCGCAATTGCTGCCAACGCAGCAGGTGGCGCAACAGCTAAGATGATTTCACCACAATCTATTGCTGTAGCAGCAGCTGCCGTAGGTTTAGTAGGTCGTGAAGGTGAAATATTGAAATTTACAATCAAGCATAGTTTTATTTTATTATTAATTATCTGTGCAATTATTGCTTTACAAGCATTAGGCATTTTAGGTTGGATGATACCAGCACATCCATAAATAATCAAAAGTTTCAGAAAACATGTATGTTTTTCTGGAACTTTTTTATTTGATGAATTGTCAAACATATTGTGACGCTTAGTAAAATACTAATGTTTATAAATATTTCAAGAGGTGTTAGATAGTCAAGCCATTTTCTAGCACTACTATTAAGTAATTTTGTGGTGATAAACTAAGCATATTAAAATTGTTAAAAACCAAAGAATATAATTGATTGAAAGAAATCATGAATAATCTTTGGTTTTTTACTATTGCTTGATTACTTTTATTAAGCAATGTTAAAATTACATTGTAAGCGAAAACAAAAATATCGAAAGAGGTGAGTGTGTGCTATATAAAATAAAAATATGTTTACAAAATATATTTCACGAAATGTCTCCGAGAGAAGAGCAATACGATGATGCTAAAACGAGAACAATCAAATTATTTGATTATGAAACATTAATCAATAGTTATCAAGAAGATGAACGTCGTCGATTTTATGATTTAGATTTATTAACAATTATGAACAATATTAATTATACATTGACGAATGCGGGTGAAGAACAATTATTACACCATTTTCTTAAGGGAAGTGCTGTAAAAAAACATGTATTAACTGTAGAAGAAGATAACTTAATCAAACAGATAGGGTTTAATAAAAATTTAAGTTGTTGTACATTTTTATCAAATGACTATCATTTTATTTTGCCTAATAACAAAAAATTGCTTTATTCTTTAGGGTTATTACCGATAGGGTTAATTTTAGGTTGCTTCTTTAAATTGGCTTTTTTCTTAGTGTTTCTACAATTATTAGTCAATTATATTATAAGTTTATATTATGAAGAACGTTTAAATTTTATTGAAACACATCTTGATTATTTATTAGATATGAGTTTTAAAATTAATCGCACTGCTGTGACATTGCATATGAGTGAAGAAGTCATAATATTACTTCAACATTTGAAATATAAAAATGGATTGTCTAGTACATCACGAATGAATGGGAGTAGCTGGTTAGCTTTTTTATCAGGCGTACGAAAAATATTATTAATAAATGTCTTAGAAATTGTGAAATATTATCGTATTTTTTTAAAGAATAGGCCACAATTTCAAGAAATTTATGATTATGTTGCTGCACTTGATTTAGCGAGATTAAAAAATAATTGCTTAGCGCAATTAAATGTCGTTGAGAGTGAGACAAGTGAAACATTTCATATTGTGAATATGTATCATCCACTCATTGCTAATTGTAAAACACATAGTGTGACTATTGATCAAAGTATGTTAATTACAGGAACTAATGCATCTGGTAAATCTATATTTTTAAAAATGATGGGTATTAATTTATTATTTTCAAAGGTATTAGGTTTTGCTTTTGCAGATAAATTTAATGCACCTAAACTCAATATCATTACTTATATTGATATTAAAGATAATTTATTTGAAAGTGAGAGTTTATTTGTTGCTGAATTGCACGTCATTAAACGCATATTAAAGCAAAAACAAGCGATGGCTATTATAGATGAACCATTTAGAGGAACTAATGCAAGTGAAAGTGCTGCCTTAGTTTATGCATTGATTAAAACTTTTCAAGAAGAACAACGTTATTATTTAATTAGTACACATCATAAAGAATTAGCATATGAAGAAGAGAGCTCACGTCGATATTATTTTGATGAAAACAAAGAAAAATATCAGTTATATCAAGGTGTTACTAAGTGTACTAATGCAGTTACGCTAGCAGATGGTATAATAGATGATAAACAATTTTGTGATTTGGCAAAAAGTTATTTAGCAAAAAAATAAATATCGAGCTATATGATTGTGTGTTTATGCTAAATAATGATATGATATAAGTATTATTTAGGAGGATATAGTGATGACAAAACATACTTTTTATTATTCAGATAAGTGTTCAGAATGTGCACCATTTGAAGCTGAGTTAAAACGACAAGGCTTGGATTATGAATCAGTTAACATTACTGATAGTATGTCTAACTTGAAACGGTTTTTAAAATTAAGAGATACGCATCCTATTTTCGAAGAACGTCGTCAATGGGGCGTAGTAGGTGTACCTTTATTAGTAACACAAGATAATAAATATATTTTTGAATTAATAGATTTGAATGGATCGTCATGTTCCATTACAGAATTTAAAAAATAAGGAGATAATGATGACAAAAACATTGGTATTAAATAATGGTGTGGAAATTCCTAAAATTGGTTTAGGAGTTTGGCGTGCAAGAGATGATGAAGCTTATCAATCTGTATTAACAGCTTTACAATTAGGCTATCGTCATATTGATACAGCAAGTATTTATGAAAATGAAGAGCAAGTAGGTCAAGCTATTAAAGATAGTGGTGTGCCACGTGAAGATATTTTTGTAACGACAAAAGTATGGAATGATATGCAAGGTTACGACACAACTTTACAAGCTTTTGAAGCTAGTTTAAAACGACTACAACTTGATTATGTTGATTTATATTTAGTACATTGGCCACGTCCTAAAAAAGATATGTATATTGAAACATACCGTGCTTTAGAGACATTATATGAACAAGGTAAGGTACGTGCAATAGGTGTAAGTAATTTTAAAATACCACATTTACAACGCCTATTAGATAATACTAAAATTGTACCCGTTTTAAATCAAATTGAATGCCACCCGTATTTCCAACAACAAGATGTTAAAGCATTTTGTAAACAATATGATATTAAAATAGAAGCGTGGGCACCAATTATGCGTGCAGGTACAATTTTTGAAGATACTACAATTCAACAATTAGCACAAAAGTATGATAAAACACCAGCACAAATCATTTTAAGATGGCATTTACAAGAGGAGACAATTGCAATTCCAAAATCAGTAACACCTTCTCGTATTGCTGAAAACTTTGATGTCTTTGATTTTGAACTATCAGCAGATGATATGAAATTAATGGCACAATTAGATCGTGAAGATGGTCGTACAAATAAAGATCCAGATGATGTTAATGATTAAAAAAACAGCCACGATATCGTGGCTGTTTTACGTTAGGGAGTTTAAATTATGAAAAAAGTTAAGTTTGGCGTTTAATATTATTGATGTAAAAGACTGATTTCTTTTACGTATCTATAGAATATATCAAAATGCTTAAATAAAACTTAAGAATGATATTTTTTTAAAAATTATGTTTATGTTTCGTAATTTCATTGGAAATACAGTAGATGCCATAGAAAATCGACACTATTTTCTAGCTTATTTCATTGCTCATCATATTAATGTGTGATATGATGTTAAAGTATAAATTTAATGTACGGAGGTAATGATAGTGCATACTACATTAGTCGTGATATTAACTGTTGTTGCGGTGTTATTAATAATTACTGTGTTATTGCAACAAAGTAAAAGCGGTAATTTGTCTGGCGCAATCTCAGGTGGTGCCGAAGAATTATTTGGCGGTAAAACTAAAGTTCGTGGTGCTGAAAAGTTCTTAGAACGTGCAACAACAATTTTATCTATTTTATTTTTTGTAACATTAATTTTAATTACATGGTTCAAATTTTAAAATATGTCTAAGGTCTTCGTTAGTTGTCTGACGAAGACTTTTATTATGTATTTAAAGGAGTATAATGATGCAACCACAATTACCACAACCTTTTTTATTTGAAGCAGGGCCACGAATGGTCTTATTATTACATGGTTTTACAGGCAGTTCGGCAGACACAAGACAATTAGCAAGATTTTTAAATGCACGAGGTTATAGTTGCTATGCACCACATTTAAGTGGACATGGCGAAGTACCTGAAGAGTTAGTAAAATACGGCCCAACAGAATGGTGGCAAGATGTAGAAAATGCTTATCAATTTTTACAACAAAAAGGTTATGACAAAATTGCAGCAGCTGGTTTATCTTTAGGCGGTATTTATGCTTTAAGATTAAGTATGAATTATCCTGTTATATCGGCCGCAACATTTTGTTCACCAATGATGATTTTTGATGAGGCAACGATGTACCAAGGCGTTTTGAGTTATGCACGTAATTTGAAAAAATATTTAGGACAATCTCAAGACAGTATTGAACTGGATATGCAACAATTTAATCCTATGCCATCATTAGCAGCATTAAAACAATTGATTTTAGATACACGTTCTGAATTATATTTAGTAGAACAACCATTATTTATTGCACAAGGCCAATTAGACAAGATGATTAATCCAGAAAGTGCGAATATTATTTATCATGAAAGTTCATCTTTTGACAAAGTACTGAAATGGTATGAACAATCAGGACATGTGATTACAATAGATAAACAAAAACAACAATTATTTGAAGATTATTATCAATTTTTAGAAACATTACCTTGGTAATCGTTTCAAGTTAGAAAGGAAGTGAACTAATGAAACAACAATTATTACAAATTTTAAAGTCGACAGATTATCAACCACAAAATACGCAACAATTATTTCAAGAATTAGGCTTACACAGTGCAGCACAGTTTAAAACATTTTGTAAACTATTAACACAGTTAGAACAACAACAAGTTATTGTACGTAATGCACAAGATAAATTTAGTATGAAAGTACAAAAAGCACATGTGCAAGGTATTTTAAACATTAATAAACGTGGTTTTGGTTTTGTTAAAATTAATGACGAAGAACCAGATATATTTATTCCACAAACTGCTTTATACACAGCAATGTCTGGTGATGAAGTCGTTGTAGCTTTATCTGATAAAAAAAGTGGGGATAAGCAAGAAGGGCGTATTATTAGTATTGTGACTAGACATACAACACGTGTGATTGGGACATATAGTGCAGGTAAAAATTTTGGATTTGTTTTACCAGATGACCAGCAAATGCCTAAAGATATATTTATTCCTAAAGGCCAAAGTTTAGGTGCGGTGGATGGTCATAAAGTACTTGTAGAAATTTCTGATTATGGTAGTAGTAAAACGAATCCTGAAGGACATATTATCCAAATTATCGGTCATAAAAATGATCCGGGTGTTGATATATTATCTATTATTTATAAACATGGTATTCCAACTGAATTTTCAGAAGAAGTTATGGCTGAAGTTCATCAAGTTAATGATACTGTTCAACCAGCAGACATAGTTGGCAGACGCGATTTACGTGATCAATGTATCGTGACAATTGATGGTGAAGATGCTAAAGATTTAGATGATGCGATTAGTGTTGAACGTTTAGATAATGGTCATTATAAATTAGGTGTACATATTGCTGATGTCAGTCATTATGTAACAGAAGGTAGTGTTTTAAATCAAACGGCTTATGAACGAGGGACGTCGGTATATTTAGTTGATCGTGTTATCCCTATGTTACCTCATCGATTAAGTAATGGTATTTGTTCTTTAAACCCACAAGTTGATAGATTAACGTTAAGTTGTGAGATGGAGTTTACACAACAAGGGCAATTAGTTAATTATGAAATTTTTGATAGTGTGATTAAAACAAAAGCACGTTTAACTTATCACGATGTTAATTTATTATTAGCAGGCGATGACAATTTGCGCCAGTACTATGCTGAATTAACACCTATGTTATTAGAAGCACAACGCTTAGCGGAAATTTTAAATGCTAAACGACAATCTCGTGGTGCGATTGATTTTGATATCGCTGAAGCAAAAGTATTAGTAGATGAACTAGGTCAACCTACTGAAATTGTATCAAGAGAACGTGGCGTATCAGAGCGTTTAATTGAAGCATTCATGTTAGCTGCTAATGAAACGGTAGCCTTACATTTTGCTAAAGCACAGCTGCCATTTATTTATCGTGTACATGAAGAACCAAAAGCAGAAAAATTACAAAAGTTTTTTGAATTTATTACTAATTTTGGTGTGTTAGTTAATGGTACAGCTGATGAGATCCATCCTAAAACATTACAAGATATTATGACATCACTAGAAGATTCACCAGAAGAAATGGTTGTGGCAACGATGATGTTACGTTCAATGCAACAAGCAAGATACAGTGCAGATAATTTAGGACATTTTGGTTTGGCAGCGGAATTTTATACGCATTTTACTTCACCAATTAGACGATATCCGGATTTAATTGTCCATCGTTTAATTCGACAATATTTATTAGAAAATAAAATAACACCAGAGCATGTCACACGCTGGGAAAGCATGATGGATGATATTGCGAGTCATACATCTAAATGTGAACGTCGAGCAGTTGATTGTGAACGTGAAGTAGATGCCTTGAAAAAAGCAGAATATATGCAACGTCATATTGGCGAACAATTTGAAGGTATGATTAGCAGCGTGACAAATTTTGGTATTTTTGTTGAATTACCTAATACAATTGAAGGGTTAATTCATGTCACACAATTAACAGATGATTATTATCGTTTTGATGAACGCCATATGTCAATGATTGGTGAGCGTCATGGTCGTGTTTTACGTTTAGGACAATTAATAGATGTTAAATGTGAACAAGTGAATTTAGAAGAGAGAAGTATTGATTTTACTTTAGTTAATATGCCAGTAGTAAATAAACGTCATACGCCTAAACGTCCAGTTATTATTAAAACAAAGGCTATAAAAAATCAATCAAGTCAGAAGAAAAATAAAAAAACAACTAAAAAGAAACCATTTTATAAAGCAGTAGCTAAAAAGAGTAAACGTAAAAAGTCACGTAAATAATGGTTATAGTTGAAAATGATTATCAATTAGATTAAACTAAAAGTATGCATCAGGAGGTGATATTTTGAATCAATTAACAGTAAAAGATATTATGACCATGGGAATTTTAACAGCAATATATGTTGTGATTGTAGGGTTAATTACAACACTAGCTTTCGTTTTTGTACCAGGTATTTCATTGATTTGGGCAACTGGCGTCACAGCTTTTTTTGCAGCCGTGATTTATTTCTTAATCGTTATTCGTGTACCTAAACGAGGTGCTATTTTAACATTATCTTTAGCTATGGGAATTATTCTCGGTTTAACAGGTCACATGATTATTTCAATTACATTTTATGGGGTTGTAGGTATTTTGGCAGAAGTAGTTGTAGCTAAATTAGGTTATAAAAATTATACAGCACAAACAATAGGTTATGTTTTATTTTCATTACCATTAATCGGCCCTATTATTCCAGTATGGTTTTTAACAGAGAGCTATGTCGTGCATTTACAACAAAGAAATAAAGATACAGCGTATATTTCTCAGATGATGAGTTATAGTGATATGACAAGTTTTGTATTATGTATTATTTGTACAATTATAGGTGCAATTGCAGGTGCATTTTTATCTAAAAAATTATTAGCTAAACATTTTGAACGTGCAGGAGTGGTTAAATGAGGAAATATCAATTAGACACACGATTAAAATTAATTTTAATCGTACTAAGTCATGTGACCATTGCATTTAGTTTATCAGTTAAATGGCAAATAATTTGTATCGTATTAATATGGGGTATTATGTTATATTGTGGTATCTATAATGCATTAATAAAAAGCATGCTAACGGCAGTTATTTTTCTTTTATTTAGCCATTTGACATTACTAAGCAATAATAGTGTTTTTCATTTTATTGCTTATTTGTCGCATATTGGTTTTATTTTAGTACCCGTAGGTTCATGTGGTTTACTATTAATTTACACAACAACAACGCCACAATTATTATTAGCATTAAGAAAAATGAAATTACCGGAACCGATTGTGTTATTATTCTTTTCATTATTTCGCTTTTTACCGACAATGTATCAAGAAGCGCAACCTATTTTTCATGCAATGAAATTAAGGGGTTTATGGCAAGGTTGGTGGACACCAATATGTCATCCTTTAAGCACATTCGAATACTTTATTGTACCTTATTTAATGTTAGCATTAAGAACAGCAGATGATTTATCTCAAGCTGCACTAACAAGAGGTTTAAAAATTAATCAATCTAAATCTTCTTTAGCACTTATGCAATGGCAAAAAATTGATACAATTGTATTAGTTATTTTTTTAGTTTATATTGTATGTGCTATTTTAGGAGGTATTTGATGCTTAAACTAATTAATTATTCAGTAACAACGGCGCAAACGACTTTATTAAATGATGTATCATTAACGATACCAAAAGGACAATGTGTTGTCATTTGTGGTGAAAGTGGTTGTGGAAAATCAACGCTACTTAAAATTATCAATGGTTTAATCCATCAAGAGCAACAATTAACGACAACAGGCCAATTAATATATCAAGGGCAATCAATAGATGAGTTACCTGTTGAAGTACGTGCCGATAAAATAGGGTCACTTTTTCAAAATCCTAAACGTCAATTTTTTTACGGTAATGTGCTACATGAACTGGCTTTTGGTTGTGAAAATCTTAATATGCCACGAGCACAAATTCAACAACGTATTGATACAACAGTTAAGCACTTTAATATAGAGCATTTGTTAGACGCTAATTTATTTCAATGTTCGGGTGGTCAAAAACAACAAATTGCTTGTGCTGCCATTACAACAACAGCACCAGAAATTTATGTTTTAGATGAACCATCAGCTAATTTAGATCAAGTAGCTGTACAACAATTACAAAAAATATTGTTAATGTTAAAACAACAAGGCAAAACATTAATTATAGCTGAACATTATTTAGCTTATTTATTACCTGTTATGGATCAAGTCGTATATTTATCGGCAGGTCGTTTAACACAGCAATGGTCAGCTGAAGCGTTTAAAGATTTATCAACAGCACAATTACAACAATTAGGATTAAGACAATTAGTTAATAATGATGAATGGCCTGCTTATATTAATGAGGGGCAATTAATTATTGAACAATTACAATATCGTTATGCTAATCAATCGCAATCGATATTAAATATTCATCATTTAGCGTTTCAACGTGGTAATATTACTGCTATTGCTGGACGTAATGGGACAGGTAAAACGACGTTAGCTAAAATATTAACAGGAGAAATTAAAAATAAAACAGGCACGATTACGTTAGATGGTCAACGATTATCTCAACGTCAATTATTACAAAAAAGTTATATTGTTATGCAGGATGTGAATAGTCAATTGTTTTGTGAAAGTGTTGAACAAGAAATTACACTGGGTAAACCTTTAACTGAAGAAATGTCAGCTTTAATAGCTGAATTTAACTTACAAGACGTATTACAACAACATCCTATGACTTTATCAGGTGGTCAAAAACAACGTTTAGCAGTTGTTTGTGCTTGTTTGATGAATAGAGATATTATTATTTTTGACGAGCCCACAAGTGGACTAGATTATAAAAATATGAGGGCATTTAGTAAATTGTGTCGTCAACTAGCAGATAAACAAAAAATTATTATCATTATTACGCACGATGAACAATTATTACAGCATTGCGATACGATATGCCAATTAAATGAATACAATATAAAATAGGTTGAGCAGTAAATCAACCTATTTTAATTTTTTCAGTTTGTTAAATTATGGTATACTAATACTATCAATTTGCCGAGGAGGTTAATTTATGGAATGGCAAACATTATTAACAGCTAAAAGACTAGGGGGATCTGGTGTTGTAGGACGCTATGCATTTGCTAGTGATTATAAACGTATTGTAACGAGTCCATCATTTAGAAGATTGCAAGATAAAACTCAAATCTTTCCATTAGAACGTAATGATTTTGTACACACGCGTTTAACACATTCACTAGAAGTACAGATGATTGCCACTCAATTATTACAATCTATTTTTGAAAAATTTGAACAGCAAGATCATGCCGATAAGCAAGTCATGTTAAATTATCAAAGTGAAATTTTTCGAATTTTAGACTGTGCCTCATTATTACATGATATTGGTAATCCACCATTTGGACATTTTGGAGAAACAATTATTCGTCAATGGTTTAAAGAAAATTTACGCGATACATTAGAAAATAAAAAATATCCTTTTACCGAAGAGTTTATGACGAGTCATTATGTGCATGATTTATATCAATTTGAAGGTAATGCACAAGCTTTAAGAATTATTACTAAATTACATGATTTTTCAGGGTCACACGGTATGAACTTAACTTATCCAACTTTAAATACCATAATTAAATATCACCGTGCTGCTTATGAAAAACCAGGTGGTGAAGGTAAAATCGGTTATTATCAATCTGAGAAAGAAATTTATGAAGAAATTGTCAATACATTAAATACACGTGGTGTGCGTCACCCATTAACTTATCTATTAGAAGCGGCAGATGACATTGCTTACATCACAGCTGATATAGAAGATGCTTTGGCTAAATCAGTAGTGACACGTTCAGATTTAAAAAGATTTTTAATTCGTGAATTAGAAGGTACACTGAAAGAAAATGAAAAACGCATCATCGATGCACTCGCAAAAGAAAAATTTAATGTCAATACACTATTCGTCGACATTAGAAATATTATGATTCAAGCAGTTGTAGATAATTTTGATCAACATTATGATAAAATCATGAACGGACAATTTACAGCTGATTTATTTGAAAATTCATCAGCAGAAAGAATTTATCACACATTACGTCAATTTACTCGCCAATATATTTTTACAGATAAAAATATATTAAAACAAGAAATTAAAGGGGATACGGTGTTGTCATATTTACTAGATAAATTTGTTGCAGCCGTTATTAACTATGATTTTATTGATGATCAAGCAAGAACAGGCACATCAGCATTAGATGAAAAATTCATTGCAATTATCTCTACCTCATTAAAAAAAGCCTGTAAAAAATCTTCAAAAGATCAAGCGCCTATCGTACAATTGTATTATAAACTATTATTAGTAACCGATTTTATTTCGGGTATGACAGATAGTTATGCACAAAATTTATATTTAGAATTGAATGGTCGAAAATAAAGATAAAACACGTTAGTTTATTTGGCTCTTTGTCAAAGAGTGTTGAT
>NZ_JBZXTS010000008.1:0-49673 GCF_058895785.1 Staphylococcus sp. B1(2026) | reverse complement strand
TCATCAACACTCTTTGACAAAGAGCTTTTCAATGATTTTGGTATGAGACGTGGTCAAGGCAAAGAATCTTATGCTTTAGGTTTATTCAAATCAGCTACTTCTGCAAATGATTATTACTATGCAATTAATACGATAGTTGATTTACTAGCTGATAGTAAAAGAACAGTGAATAAAAATATTGCTAGATTCAAAGTTCACAAGACTTACAACACTATTTACATAGTGTATTTGATGTCACATATACATTAGATGCGTTAGAAGCACAAGAAATTTTAAAATTAAATAGTAATGAACAATATCATTTGTTTAATAAAATGATTAAAAAATCTACGGCACCTGTCATAGAAAATGGTGTGGTGTATGAAAATGCAGATAATCAAATTGTTCCTAGTTCACAACAACAATGGCAGACAATGAATATTAAAACGCTTAATGATATGATTGCTCAGCATCTTGTAGCAAAAGATGGTACAATGACAGCACAAATTTATGATCGTAATGATGCTACAAATTATTATTTTGTACCAAGTTATGCGATTAATTTTTCAAGTTTACAAAATGATAAAGGGACGATGGGTGGTTTAACTTTCAGACGTACAATATTTGAGTTGTTAACAGAATATGGTTGGGACAAAGGTTTCTTATCTTATGCAACTGATCGCTACAAACAACAAGCTGAAGCACAAGGTCAACCATTATCTGATACTTATATCTTTAATAAAATTTTTGAAGGTCGATATGCTAATTATAATGAATTCAAAACAGCTATGTTAACACAGCGTTTAAATAAAGCAGATCAAATGAAATCTGTTACAATTAATTGGAAAAACAGAGAAATTATTATTACGCATAAGGCGCAGTTAGAACAACTAATAAAAGAAGCTATAACTAAATGATTTAGCCAAATTGAAACAAGGAAAACCTGCATTTGAGAGACAACAACTTAAATTAGAATTGTTAAAAGCATATCATCTTTTAACAGATGATTTTATAACATCTATTTATCAGTAATTTTTATAAATTTAACAAAAAAAGGATTTGAAATAATGTTGTATTAATACATTATTTCAAATCCTTTTAATTAATTATTTTTTCTTTGACGATTCAACAATAAAGTGAATAGAGCAAGTATACTACCTAAGAAACTTACAGGAAACGTTGATTGTCCTGTTTTCGGTAATGTCGTTACTTGTTTATGTTCATCAGTAACTAATAATTGTTGTGTAGCATTAGTTACTACAGATGACACTTGTTGACTGTTATTTAATTGTTTAGTTAGTTTAACTTTAGGCTTACTAGCTGTTATTACTTTTTGTGTGTTTGTTAAAGTAATTGATTTTTTCAGTATTGCTGTTTTGTTAGCTTTTTTAGCAGATGGTGCTGCTGGTACTTGACCATCTAATTGTTCTTTAGCAGCTGTAAGGGTTGCTAAAGCTTCATCAACTTGTTGTTGAGTACTTTGAGTATTACTGATAATTGCTTGTGCAGCAACTAAAGCTTGTTGATAAGCTACTTGTTTATCTTTGCTAGCGTAAACATATTGTGAAGCAGTTGTCATAAAGGTTTTATTTTCTTCTGCTAATGCACTTAAAGCACTGTAATTCGTTGCTTGTCCATTTAAAGCTTGAGTAGCAGTTTGTAATTGAGCTAAAGCTTGGTCAACTTCACTTTGTAATTTAGCACTTAAAGCACGTTGAGCTGCCTCATGAGCTGTTTGATAAGCTTGTTGTAAATCAGCTGTTGAATTAAAGAACAATNGTAAATCAGCTGTTGAATTAAAGAACAATGCTTGTTCAGAAATAGGTTGAGCTAAAGCTTGTTGTAAAGCACTGTAATTCGTTGCTTGCCCATTTAAAGCTTGAGTTGCTGTTTGTAATTGAGCTAAAGCCTGATCAACTTCACTTTGTAATTTAGCACTTAAAGCCTGTTGAGCTGCCTCATGAGCAGCTTGATAAGCTTGTTGTAAATCAGCTGTTGAATTAAAGAACAATGCTTGTTCAGAAATAGGTTGAGCTAAAGCTTGTTGTAAAGCACTGTAATTAGTTGGACTACCATCTAATGCCGCAATAGCAAGTTGTAAATTTTTAGTAATTTGATCTACTTGTTGTTGTTTATGTGGTGTTGTTAAAGCTGTTTGAGCTGCTTTTAAAGCTTGTTGATAAGCTTGTTGTTTTTGTGGAGTAGCATTATAATACACTACTTCATCAGTAAGTGATGTGACTTGATTTGTTAATTGAGCCAACATAGTTTTATTAATTAACGTTAAATGTTTAATAGGATTTTCTAATTTTTTAATTTTCACAGATAAATTCTGTTCATAAATATCATAATTTGGCGCAAGTTGGACATTAATTGTATATTGACCAACAGGGACACGTTTACCAAATCCACCAGCTAAATATTTTTCGGCAGGTAAGATAAATGTTTGCCCAGTTTCATCTGTTAAACTCACTTGACTGTTAGGTGGTAAAGGTTGATTAAATGCTACAGTGAATGGTGTGTATTTTATAATGTCAAACTCAAAATTAACTGTTTGTAAACTGTTTTTCTCAGTTACTTCAACTGATTGTACAGGTTCACTGACTAATTTTGTGTTGTCTTTGTCATATAATAATATATGAACAGTATATTTACCAAAAGGTAAGGCAATACCTTCTTTTGATTTATCAATATTTTCGACTACACGTCCTTGTTCGTCTTTAACAATATATGTAAAAGTGATTCTCTCATCATCTTTAGTAGCGTGATCAAGTGTTTTGACAAGTACACGTCCAGAACGATTATCATCTGTAATTAAACTTTCAACTTTAACCGTATCACTATTACCAGCAAAGTCTTTTACTGTAAATGATAAATCTTCAAGTTTAATATTTTCAGGTAATGTAAAGCTACCATCTTCATTAGGTTGAATATGATGTATTTGACTTTGTCCTTCTTCTGTTTCTTGTTTGTAAGTTACGATTTGTTGTGCAAGACCTGAACCTTCTTCAATGATTTGACGTGGCTTGAATTGACGTGTTGTTTTATCATATGTTGCGGTAGTAATAATAGGCGCTTGTCTATCAATTGACACAAGGAATTTCATTGTTTGTGCTTTAGCACCAGGAATATCTGGACGATAAGATACAACATATTGGTAAGTACCATCAGGTAATGCTTTCCCTTTTTTATCTTTACCATCCCATTCAGTAGATAAAACCATAGTTGATTTAGGGTTATCTTGATTACCACTATAATAATTTTTTTCACCACTAGTTGATTCACTAGTCCATAATGGGCGTGCTAATTTTTTATCTTTTAAATTATAAACAGCGGCGTTAATATGCGTATAGTTTCTTAAAAATACGCCTTTAAATGCTGTACTGTCTTGATTATCATCATCATTAGGTGAAATCGCTAATGTAACAGCACCTTTTTTGTTAGCATGTAGAATGAATTTACCATCTTCATTTTCAAAAGTACCTAAAGCCGTAATTGTTTGAGAATCATTTTGTGTAACAGCTGTAATTAAACCAGTATAGTTAGCATCTTTTGGTATCTCTTTATCTTCATCTAATGAGAAGTAGAAACCATTTTGTTTCTTTTTAGCTAAGTTGTAAATATTATCTTCTACGACTGGTAAGCTTTGGAATTGACCTTTGAAACCAACGTAAGGAATGCTCACTAAATGTTTGTCAGTTGTTGTATCAGTAAAATTAACGAAACCTTCTAAGTAATAACCATTTGGCATTTGTGCTTTTAATTCTTTATCGAATTGACTCGCATCAATATCAATTGTAATTTTTTGCTGACTGTTTGGTGCAATAGTTAATGTTTTACCTTCAATTTGTAATAATTGTTTAGGCAATAAAGTAACATGATTATCTTCAATTTTATCTGTTAGTAAAGTTGTATTATATTTTACAGTTTTACTTTCATTACTAATGTTATGTACGATGACGTCAAAATTAAAATGA
The DNA here is from genome assembly GCF_058895785.1 of Staphylococcus sp. B1(2026). Taxonomy (NCBI): domain Bacteria; kingdom Bacillati; phylum Bacillota; class Bacilli; order Caryophanales; family Staphylococcaceae; genus Staphylococcus; species Staphylococcus sp. B1(2026). The sequence continues at coordinate 45,717 of NZ_JBZXTS010000008.1, read as the reverse complement.
CTCTTAACATTACCTAGAGAGATGCTACTGTAATCGTTTGTGCCAGTTAAATATAAATCTGAATGTAGAGCTTGATGTGTATCGATAATACCTGCACCTTGTTGACGTGGTGAACTATAAGTATGTTCTTGTTGATCAACATGTGGTTTAGCAGTACTCATTAATAAGTGTTTCACTAATTGTTCGATTTCAGCAGGTGTTTTATCAGGATATTTTTCGATTAAACGTTGTTTGACTAATAATGCGGCACCGGCAACATGTGGTGCAGCCATACTTGTACCATTCATACTTGCGTATTTACCATTATTAATAGGTGCATAAATAGAACCACCAGGTGCTGCTAAATCAGGTTTTAATTCACCATCAGTCGTTAATCCCCAACTTGAAAAATCAGATAATTTATTTGCTTCAGTATTTGGTTGAATTAAATAATCACCATTAAATTTAAGTTGGTAATGTCCTTGTGATAAAGCTGTTCCAATACGATAAGGTAAGAAAACAGAAGGAATTTTTGTAGCATCATCAGAAACACTCATTGTTAAACTATCATCATCCCCATTTTCACGATTATTAAAGACAATAGCACCAATGGCACCTTTTTCACGTGCACGATTAATTTTTTCTGTAAAAGTAATTTCACCACGTTTAATTAATGCCACTTTACCTGTAACATCAATATTTTCAAAATCTGTTTCTTTTCCTGAATTAACGAATACATAATTTAGTACCTTACCTTTTTCAAATAAAGGCACATCATTACCAGGTGCAGTAAAGACACTCTTACCATGATTAAGTGTTTCGTTATTTTCTTGACCGATAATTGTCATGACTTCGCTTGTTGTTGTTGAATTGTTAAATGAAGCGACAGAAATAGCATCTTTAGCTGTTGAAGGCGAACCAACTAAACCATAATCTGGATGACTAGCTAATGGTTTTGACGCACCTGAACCAAAATAGCCATCATTACCTGCTGCAATAGTTACAGTAACCCCAGCTTGACGTGCTTTAGCAATAGCTGCTACTACTGACTGCTCAGCATCAATTAATGATCCAGTTGTTGTTCCTAAACTTAAATTAATACTATCAGCACCTAATTTTACAGCATCTTCAATGGCACGTGCATATAAAGGTGTATCAGTCGTTTTATTTCTATCTACGAAGACACGCATAAACATAACTTGTGCTTCGGGTGCAACACCAGTAATCAATTCGCCACTACTATCTATTTTAGAAGGATTACCTGCAGAAATACCTGTTACATGCATACCATGAGAATGTTCTTTGACTTCTTTTAATTCAGTATTAGCATCAACGTAATTATAACCAAAAATTACTTTATCGTTATACCATTTACCATAATCAATACCAGCAGCTTGTTTTGCAGCTTCAATTTGTTGTTGATTTTTATATTTGGCTTTAGATACATCTGAGATACGTAAAGCATCGTGTTCAATATCTACACCAGAATCGATAATGGCAACGACCATACCTTCACCTTTATAGCCTTCTTGCCATGCTGGTTGGGTGTTAATAATTGTATTACTACTTTGATTTAATGGTTGAGCAGTTGTTTGTGGTGTGTCAGAAGAGCCTGCTACAGTAGTTTGATCTTTAGAAGAAGGTGGTGCAACTGGTAAAGGCGATGTTGAATTAGTTGGGTATTCTGTAGCTGGTAAAACTTCATTTTGTACATTTTCTGTTAAAGTAGCATTACCTGTTGCTGGTTGATGATTATCAACTATTGTTGTATCTTTTGTTGCAATTTCTTGTGTATGATTATCAATTAACGCTTTATCGTTAGTAGGCGTTTCTTGTTGAGGGGTGTCGGTTACCTCTAATTGCAGACTTGGCTGTTCGGTAGTAGATGATTCAGTTAAATTGTCACTAGCTTGTACATTAGGACTAATAAGAAATAATGACGCCCCAATCATAATAGAAACTAAACCTATTTTGTGTTTTCTTAAAGAGAAATATTGTTTTTTCATAATGTGCCTCCTAAATATATTAACAAAGTTTTTACTTTATTATATGCATTAAAACATAAATTGACTGTAAATTCAATCTTTTTTAAAAATTTAGACAACTCAAAAATAACACTGTAATGTAAAGTTGAAATCAAAAATTGTGTTTGTTTAATTAAATTTGTAGCATTTCACTAACGGAACTTTACAGGGGGAGAGGTAGTTGTTATAATTGATACCAATATCTATTCGTTATAACATATAATCCTCGTAATAAGGTCGAGGAGTTTCTACCGTCTTACCGTAAATAAGCGACTATTTTAGTTTAATTATGTTATCTACGAAATGTCGACATATAATGGTTTGCAATTCAAGGAGGACAACATGAAAGGTTATGCACATGCGTATATTGTGACATGTAATGACACGTTTGAGTGTTTTGAAGATGGTTTATTAATAGTGAATCAAGGTGAAATTGTGTATTGTGGAGTTTATCAACAAAGTTTATTAGAGCAATGTGAAGAAGTGATTGATTATACCAATTGCTGGTTAATGCCTGGTTTAGTTAATGTGCATACGCACAATTTAATGACCTTATTAAGAGGTATTCAAGATGACAGTGATTTAATGACATGGTTAAATGATTATATTTGGCCTAATGAAGCACAATTCACACCACAAATCACTAAAATGGCTGTGGAGTTAGCCCTAATAGAAATGTTAAAATCAGGTACAACGACGTTTAATGATATGTATAATCCACATGGTGTAGATATTAAATCTATTTATAATAGTGTTAAACAATCTTGTATGCGTTGTTATTTTTCGCCTACATTATTTAGTCAACCACATGAAACTACTCAGGAAACTTTAACACGCACTAAAAAAATTATTGAAGACATTTTAGCTTATAATGATGAGAAGTTTCGAGTGATGGTGGCACCTCATGCTGCTTACACTTGTGATAAAGATTTATTACAAGGTGCTTTAAAATTAGCGAAAGATAAGCAATTAATGTTACATATTCATGCTTCAGAAACTGAATCTGAAATACAATTGATGTTAGATAAATCTGGACAAAGAACATTAGCTTATTTAGATGATTTAGGTTATTTAGATCATCCGACTGTTATGGCGCATTGTGTTGAATTAACAGAAGATGAAATAGAAAGATTAGCGCAGTCTGAAGCACGCGTGGCACATAATCCTATTAGTAATTTGAAATTAGCTTCTGGTGTTGCGCCGATTACTAAATTATTACAACGTGGTATTAAAGTAGGTATTGCAACAGACTCTGTTGCTTCAAATAATAATTTAGATATGTTTGAAGAAGGACGTCAAGCCGCATTATTACAAAAAGGCGTAAATAAAAATGCACAATTAATGACCATTGAACAAACATTAAAAGCGATGACAATTCAAGGTGCAGAAGTGTTAAATATGGCGCACTTAATAGGGAGTTTAGAACAAGGTAAACGTGCTGACTTTATTGTGATTAATCCACAAAACAAAGCACATTTATATCCAACGAAACAAGTATTATCACATTTAGTATATGCAGTTAAAGGGAGTGATGTGCAAGATGTCTATATTGATGGACAATGTGTCGTTGCCAATAATAGTGTGCAAGTTTTAAATGAACAATATATTTTACAACAAGCAAATACATATTATCAAAATAATGAATAAGCATTAATAACTTGGGTGAGTAGATAATTTTTATCTCCACCCTTATTTAGTGGTTATCTTAAGCGATTTATTATAAAATAATAATGAGACAACAATATAAAGGAGAAGCTATGTGAAGTAGCGATATAGACAATGGTGAATAAATTATTACAAAATATGAATGAACAACAAGTGCAAGCAGTGATGCATACAGAAGGGCCTTTACTTGTTTTAGCTGGTGCAGGTTCAGGAAAAACGCGTGTCTTAACACATAGAATTGCTTATTTATTAGATGAAAAACAAGTAGAACCTTATCATATTTTGGCAATTACCTTTACAAATAAAGCAGCCCGCGAGATGAAAGAAAGAACTTTACAATTATTAGGTGATTTAGCAGAAAATGTCTGGATTTCTACATTCCACTCTATGTGTGTACGTATATTAAGACGTGATAGTGATCGTATTGGCATTAATCGTAATTTCACGATTTTAGACCCTTCAGATCAACGTACAGTGATTAAGGATATTTTAAAAGAGTTAAATATAGATAGTAAACAATATGAGCCAAAGATGTTTATTTCAGTTATTTCTAATTATAAAAATGAATTGATTTCAGCAGATGACGTTAAAGTGACACCATACCCATCTTCACAAATTATTAAATCCGTTTATCAAGCTTATGAAAAAAAATTATTACGTAATCATGCCATGGATTTTGATGATTTAATTATGACAACAATTCGTTTATTTGAACGTGTACCGGAAGTTTTACAATATTATCAATATAAATTTCAATATATTCACGTGGATGAATACCAAGATACTAATAAAGCACAGTATCAATTAGTCAATATGCTGGCAAAACAATTTAATAATATTTGTGTTGTTGGTGATATCGATCAGTCTATTTATGGTTGGCGTGGTGCAGATATTCAAAATATATTGAATTTTGAACGTGATTATCCTAAAGGACAAACAATTTTATTAGAAAGAAATTATCGTTCAACAAAAAACATTTTAGCAGCAGCTAATGATATTATTCGCCATAACAAAGATCGTAAGCCTAAAAAATTATGGACAGATAATCCTGAGGGAGAAAAAATTCAAGTTTATACGGCTTATGATGAAAAAGATGAAGCTAATTATATTGCGGGTAAAATCAAATCAGCAATAGATCAAGGTTTTAAATTGAATGAAATGGCGATATTATATCGAACAAATGCACAATCACGTGTACTAGAAGAAAGTTTAATGCGTCATAATATTGCCTATCGTATGATAGGTGGTACAAAATTCTTTAGTCGTAAAGAAATTAGAGATATTGTGAGTTATTTAAACTTAGTCATTAATCCATCAGATGACATTAGTTTGACACGTATTATTAATGTGCCGAAGCGTGGTGTAGGCCCTGGTTCATTACAAAAAATGATGGATTATGCTAGTCAACATCAATTAACTTTATTTGAAACATTATTACAAATCGAACATGTAGGTGTATCCAAAAAAGTAGCATCTGCTATGCAAGATTTAGCGCAATTATTACAAGATTTTAATCGTATGCAAGAGTATGTTAGTGTAACTGATTTATTATCAGAAGTAATAGATAAAACAGGGTATCGTGAGATGTTAGTAGCAGAACGTACGATTGAATCGCAAAGTCGTTTAGAAAATATTGAAGAATTAATGTCCGTGACGCAAGAGTTTGATCGTACAGCAGAAGCACCTACATTAATGGAATTTCTAACAGAATTATCACTATCAACAGATTTAGATGAAACACCGCAAACAGATGATGCAGTAATTTTAATGACGATGCATGCTGCTAAAGGTTTAGAATTTAAAATAGTCTTTATTGTCGGAATGGAAGAAACCATTTTCCCAACAATTCGTGCTTTACAAGAAGAAGACGATAAAGGTTTAGAAGAAGAACGTCGTTTAGCTTATGTAGGTGTGACAAGAGCAGAACAAATTTTACATTTAACACATGCTAAAAGTCGTTTATTATATGGACGCACACATAATAATAGAATTTCACGTTTTATTAAAGAAATTTCGCCATTATTAAGAGAAGGTAATAATAGAATGCCTGATCTTAAAACACCATTCATGTATGATAAAGCTAATTATCAAGCACCAAGTGCGACGAAAAAAGAAAGAACAGCAACTGAAACATCACAATGGCAAATCAATGATATTGCAGAGCATCGTAAATGGGGACGTGGTAAAGTCATCAAAGTTGCTGGTGATAGTGTGACACTTGTTTTTGAGTCACAAGGTATTAAAGTGTTAGATATTAAATATGCCCCTATTAAAAAAGTATAATTTTGGAGGATAATATGCCAATCAAGCAACAAATACAAGATTTAACTGAAAAATTAAATCATTATGCTCACGCTTACTATGTGACAGATCAATCACTCATTCCAGATAGTGAATATGATCAATTACTACATCAATTAATTGAATTAGAAACACAGTATCCACAATATGCTTTACCGTATTCACCAACACAACGCGTAGGTGGTAAAGTTTTATCTCATTTTGAAAAAGTACAACATCAAAGACCTATGTTAAGTTTGGCTAATGCTTTTAATGAAGCGGACTTACGTGCTTTTGATCAAAGAATAAAAGGATTAACTGATGAACCCATTCATTATGTTTGTGAATTAAAAATAGATGGTTTAGCAGTTGCTTTAAGATATCAACAAGGTCAATTTATATTAGGTGCTACGCGAGGTGATGGTACAACTGGAGAAAATATTACTGATAATTTAAAAACAGTAAGAGACATACCCTTGCAATTAACTTCACCAATAGATATAGAAGTACGTGGTGAAGTTTACATGCCTAAAGCTTCTTTTGAACAATTAAATGAACAAAGATTACAAGATGAACAGAGTTTATTTGCCAATCCACGTAATGCAGCAGCAGGTTCATTACGTCAATTAGATACAACGTTAACAGCAAAACGTAAATTATCTATTTTTATTTATAATATGGCCAATCCAGAAACATTAAATTTAATAAGTCATAATGAAACTTTACAGCAATTGCAACAATTAGGTTTTGTTACGAATACTAATAGTCAATTTTGTCGTAATATTGATGAAGTTATCAATTATATTAATCAATGGCAAGCACAACGTGATGAGCTACCTTATGAAATTGACGGTATTGTGATTAAAGTAGATAATTTCCAAGCACAAGAAGAGATTGGTTATACAGTTAAAAGTCCTAAATGGGCAATTGCCTATAAATTTCCAGCACAAGAAGTAACAACTAAATTATTAGATATTGAGTTAAGCGTTGGACGTACGGGTGTAGTGACACCAACAGCGATTTTAGAACCAGTAGTCGTTGCAGGTTCAACTGTATCACGTGCTTCATTACATAATGAAGATATTATCCGTGCCTTAGATATTCATTTAGGTGACACAGTTATCATTAAAAAAGCAGGTGATGTCATACCGAAAGTCGTGTCAGTTGTTACTGAACGGCGTACAGGTGATGAACAAGTATTTCATATGCCACATCAATGTCCATCATGTCAACAATCATTAATTAAATTAGAAGATGAAGTCGCTTTGCGTTGTATTAATCCACAATGTCCTGCTCAAGTAGCCGCAGGTGTGATTCACTTTGTATCGCGTAATGCGATGAATATCGACAGTCTTGGTGAAAAAGTTATTTATCAACTTTTTGATAATAACTTAATTCAAGGCATTGCTGATTTATATACTTTAAAATATGATGATCTTATCCAATTAGAACGTATGGGTGATAAATCAGCCACTAAATTATTAGCAGCAATTGAACAATCTAAAGCTAATTCATTAGAACGATTATTATTTGGTATCGGTATCCGTCATATTGGTGAAAAAGCATGTAAAGTACTTGCACAACATTATTTGACATTAGACAATTTAGCAAAAGCAAGTGTTGATGAATTGGTTACAATTGATGACATTGGTTTAATTATGGCAGAATCATTAGTCTCTTATTTTGAAAATGATAATGTTAAAAACTTTATTGATAATTTAAGACAATTAGGTTTAAATTTTAATTATTTAGGTAAAATCAATCATAATAGTGATAGTGAATTATCAGGTAAAACAATTGTTTTAACTGGTAAATTAACACAATTAGGACGCAATGAAGCTAAAGTAATATTAGAAGATTTAGGTGCTAAAGTGAGCGGTAGTGTTTCTAAAAAAACTGATATCGTGATTGCAGGTGAAGCGGCGGGTTCTAAATTAACGAAAGCACAAGCGTTAAATATTACTGTATGGACAGAACAACAATTTGTAGATTATTTAAAGCAGGAGGACATTAATTTTGAGCACATTACATAGAGGAATCGTCATAGCCATTGCCATCATAACCTATTTTGTTTGTTATTATTATTTTGACTTAGATTGGTTAATTTCAGTACTGATAGAAATCGTCGTTGTATTTATTTTATCAATCTTATTATCATGGTGGTCAAATAGAAAATAATATGAGTAAAAGTCAAAGATTATCTTTAGCTTTTGATATATTCAATCATTATTGACTAAAAAACATATTCATCATTAGGAGGTAGGTTAATGAAAAAATTGTTGATGACAGTATGTCCATTAATGTTAGGTTTATTAGTCGCGTGGTTTATTGATTTTCCTCTCGGCAATGTCAATTTACAGAAATCACCTTATTTATTATTTGTTTCAAATTTAATTATGTGTTTAATCATTCTTTATGCGCATCAACGCATTGCAGATATTGTTTATGTTTTTAATTTGTTTTTCTTAGGAATAGTCATCTATATTATGTTATTTGTTGTTCATCATCAAGGTTATTATCATGCGCCGATAGAATTAGCGACCTTGATATACACTTATGTTTATGCAAGAGATAAACATAAATTAGTACAAGCAAGTGTGATTGCATTAGTAATTATTATGGCATTAGTTATTGAAAAATTCATTTTATAGTTATGAGTTAAAGAATAGATAATATGATTAAATTGTTTTATACAATCTGCCGATAATGTTAAATGAAATAAATCAAAGTCATCATCTATAAAGCTCATCTTATTTGAATTTAATTCTAATATTTGACGAGATTGACAGAGTAGAAATACGCTTTCAACTCGTTTTTTATTTTCTTCATACATTTGGTTAAAAGTACTTATTTTAGTATAAAAATAATAAATATAGTAATTTGACACCTTGTGATATTTGTGTTAATATTTTAACTATGGAAAGAAGAAAACATATCAATCAATGAGAGATGTCTGTTGCTTCTAAAACTTTAATTAATAAATTAGCTAAAAATTTTATTAGATGTGGTGGCATAATGATTAACAATCCTGAAGGTTGGGATTATTTGGATAAAAGAGAAGCCGAGGCGATCACATTAAATGAACATACGATTATTATTAGACAAAAAATTTCTATTTCTGCCTTGATAGAGGAATTAGAACATGCTGAGCAATATAGAAAAGGAGCAATTGATGGTACACAAGTATCGCTTATTAAATGTGAAATAGCAGCAAAGAAAAAATCCATTGCTAGAGCAAAAAAATATAAATTACCTCATGCAGAAATCATTGCAGTAAAACAAGAAATCAGTAAATTTGAAGAAAAATTAAGGAGGATAAATCGTCATGAAAATAGTTAAATCTTATAAAATAGCTAATAGAGTCGTTTTGTTATTAGATCAAGCTTTACCTGATGAATTTAGAAATCATTCATCTATTAAGATAGATGATGATATTTTTCCAGATGCAATTATTCCTATGACATCTAGTTCAATTTTAAATCGAAGAGATGTCTCTGTTGAATTTATAAAAGACATGGTATTTGAAGGTAAATCAGTTACATTATTATCTAAAATATAAAAATTGTTTTTGAATAGTTAACTCCCAAATTTTGCATTACAAAATTTGGGAGTATTGTTATTTATTGTATGTTTAAACGTTTCGAAATAATATAATAAGTGGCAATGTAATAAATAATAGCGAATATTGTATATTGAGAAATTGACCACCATACATTTTGTATTTCAAAACCATGGTTAATCGTTTCAGGTGTAATACTATAAGAAGCACTCATATTTAAAAGAGCATCAAGAATAGATTGCGCCATTGAAACGATAAAAATAGAAATAAAAATCATTAAAACACGATGATTAGTAAATAATTGCCCGATAGCAATGCACATATAGTAACATAATATGCCATTGATTATTGCTATAAAAAATAATAATATAGCTGGCATAAAATCCATAATTGTTAATTGTTCATATATCGTACTCAATGAAATTTCTAAATCAGTCATTTGAGGATAAAGAATGATAAAGATATCTAAAAATAAAACTATAAGTGTTGCTAATGTTAAAATAATGGCTGATGCGACTTTACTTAAAATTAATGAATGTAAAGAAACAGGTAGCGTTAATGTTAAATAACCTTCACGACCAAACATATTTTTGTAGAAATAAACATTGATTGTAATAGTACTATAGACTAACGTAGCTACGATAATAATACCAACAGCTGTATATAATAAAACATACCATAAATTAAAATCAGTGGATTCAGTAGGTTGTAAATCAGTTAATGTCAATGATACAAATATTGAACCGATAATTGAAGCGACAAATAGTAATAAATACCAACGTCCTGTTGATTTAATATCATGTTTTAATAATTTAAAGAACATCATTAATACCTCCCTGTGCTTTGAATTTTTCTCTGAATAATTCATCCATCGATAAGTGATAAGTTTCGCGTAAAGTATCTATCGAATCATGTAAAATAATTTGTCCTTTATAAATAAATAAAGCTTCATCTAAAATAGGTTCAATATCATTGATTAAATGTGTTGAAATGATGACTGATGATTCTGGTGAATAATTACCAATGATTGTTTTTAAAATATAATCACGTGCTGCTGGGTCAACCCCACCAATAGGTTCATCTAGAACGTATAACTGTGCACGACGACTCATAACTAAAATTAATTGTACTTTTTCTTTAGTACCCTTTGATAAATTTTTCATTTTTTGAGAAGCATCAATATCTAAATCATGTAATAATTGTAAAGCACGTTGTTTATCAAAGTCTTGATAAAAATTTTCAAAAAATTTGATGATTTGTGTTACTTTTAAATTATCATTAATATAAGTTGTGTCAGGTAAATATGAAACGATAGCTTTTGTTTCTGCACAAGGTGTATAACCATTAATTAAAATTTCACCATTTGTAGGTTTTAATAAACCATTAATCAATTTAATTAATGTTGTTTTACCACTACCGTTGGGGCCAAGTAAACCTAAAATTTTACCTTTAGTTAAAGTAAAGTTGATATTATCTAAAGCAGCTTTTCTGCCAAATTGTTTTGTTAAATTATGAGCAGTTAATAAATCAGTCATAAATGATTACACTCCTTTTGAATTAATATATTTATTTAATAAATGGATCATTTCTTTATTAGTAAAACCTAATGCTTTCATATCTTCATCAAAAGCAATGAGTTTTTCGTTGGCAAGTTGTTCACGTGTTTGTTGAATTAATGCTTCATCTTCAGTAACGAATCTTCCAGAGGTACGTAATGAAAAAACAAATCCTTCACGTTCTAAATCTGCTAAAGCACGTTGCATCGTATTTGGGTTAACGCCTGCTTCTTCAGAAAGCTCTCTAACAGATGATAATTTTTGCCCTAGTTGTAATTCTCCAGCAATAATTTGTTGTTTAATTTTATGCATAATTTGCGAATAAATTGGGGCTTGATTGTTAAATTGCCAAGTCATAGTTATCCTCCTTTTTTAAATTAATTAATGAACATTTTTTGTTCATTTGTATTAATTAAATAATACAAGATTACTTTTGATTTGTCAATATTTTACTTCTTATTATAAAAATATGTTATGATAAAAGAAAAAATAAAGGACAATATTATGAAGAAAAAAACGAAGTATAGATTATTTTCAATGCTATTAACAATTATCTCAATTGTGCTGGCAATCATTTTGTTAACAAGCCATAAAGAAAATCTAGCTTTCATTATTATTATACCGATTTTAGTTGCCAGTTATTATTTTAAAAAAGTACAGGATGAATTGTAACTTATCTTTTAAGTATTGATTATTAGTATTATCTTAATTGCTTATTATTGAAGCAGTCTAGCATAACAAACTTTACCTAATAGTTAAATTAATTGTATCAAAGGGATTAAATCATAGTGATTTAATCTTTTTAAGTATGGGAATCGCAAGTGGGTTGTATAGAACAATTAATCAAAGGGTGGTATAATATAGACATTATGAATAAATAATAGAGGTGATGTAATGCGATTAAAATATACATTGTATAATTATTTAGCTAATTTTTTACCGGGATTTTTATTAATGGCATTTACATTATATCGTTCGAAAGTTTTTGTTTCACAATTAGGGCTAGCGATGAGTGGTATTGAAGGTGCAATAGGTAATACTTTAAGCTATTTGCACATTTTAGAAGCTGGTATGGGCACAGCAATTTTAGTTAGTTTATATCAACCAGCGGGTGAAAATAATTGGCATAAAATTAATCAATTGGTAACAGGTGCAAGATATTATGTTAAAAAGATTGCAGTGAGAATATTACTAGTTGGTATGGTTGTGATGCTCATCATACCTTGGTTGTTAACTGATGCACCGATGACTAATAGTTATTTATATGCTTATTTCTTTATCGTATTAATGAAGTCAATTATAGGGTTTATTTTTTATATTCCGAGTGTGGTACTTGATGCGCATCAAGAAGGTTATCGTTTTGTTTGGTTAAATACGTTAATTACTTTTATGATCACGATAGGTGATATTATTTTACTAAAGCTAGGTTATGGCTTAATTGTTTTGGCTTTATGGTCAATCTTAATTTATTTAGCTCAGTTTTATCTTTGTCGCCATTTAATTAGTCGATGGTATCCACAATTTCGCTGGTTAAGTCATGAAGAAATGGATTTATCACCGATTAAAAAAACTAAAGATTTAGTTGTGCATAAAATTGCTGAAATGATTTTAACTAATACAGATAGATTAGTGATTTCAACATTTGTTAATGTAACACAGGCAGGTGTATATAGTATTTATGATAATTTGTTTGCTAAAATGTGGAATTATATTCATAGTATTATTTTTTCAAGTACTTCATCACTAGGTAATTATTTTGCGGTAGAGAGTAAAGAAAATAAGTATCGTGTTTTACATGAATATATGATGATGACTTTTTATCTTGCTATTGTTGCATTTATACCAATGTTATTATATGCACAAATGATTGCAGTAACATGGTATAACAGTGATAAAACGATGTTAACTATTAGTTTGTGGGTAATTGGTGGTTTTACAGCTTTAAGATTTTATGCCACGACACGTGCAGCCGTAGGTTTATGTTTAGATTTACATGGTTATTTTAAAGAAACCAAATTTTGTGCATTAATAGAGGCAGGCGTTAATATTATAGTATCTATTATTTTAGTTATATTAATGCCAGATAATTGTAAAATATTAGGTGTTATTTTAGGTACGATGATCGCTTTTTTAGTCACTAATTTTTGGTATTATCCTTATTTATGTTATAAATTAGTATTTGATAAAAAACCGTATCGTTATTTTCTATCTTATGCGTCAACGGTAGTGTTATTCATTATATTGAGTGTTATTTATTCATTAACTTTAGTTAAATGGTTGTCAGTGATAATCGTAAGTCAATATATGATAATAAATATTTTATTGCAGTTTATGATAGTAGGTCTGATCAATGCTGTTATTGCAGGTAGTATTTTTTATCTATTTTCTTATCATTTTAGATTATTTGTACAACGTTTTATACAGTTATTTAAACGTAAATTGACTAGATAGGAGGAACCATGGTTAAAATTTCTGTTATTGTGCCAGTATATCAAGTAGAAAAATATCTTGAAAAATGTTTACAAACAATTATATCTCAAAGTTTTTCAGATTTTGAAGTAATTTGTGTGAACGACGGCAGTCAAGATGATAGTGTTAAAATTTTGAATAAATTTGCACATTATCATCACGTTAAAATTATTCATCAAGAAAATGGTGGGTTATCTAAAGCACGTAATGCGGGAATAAAGGTAGCTCAAGGTGATTATTTGACCTTTGTGGATAGTGATGATTGGTTGGCGGTAGATTATTTAGAAAAATTATATGAAGCAACGCAACAAACACACTACAAAATTATTAAATGTAATATTTGTGCAGTTTATCCACATCATCAAAGTATATTTTATCAATTACCGACGGGTGACTATGATTTGAAGCAATTGTTTCCATTTCAACCTTCGGCGTGGAGTGCTTTGTATCATCGTTCTTTATGGCAAAATCTACAATATCCTGATAATTTATTATTTGAAGATTTAGCAACATGGCCATTATTATTACAACAGAGTAGAGGCATCTATTATATTGATGAACCACTTTATTATTATAATTGCACTAATGAAACGTCAATTATGAATAATCCAAATCAAAAACATTTAGTAATGGATCAAGTATTCAACTATATTTTACAATATACTGATCGAACAGATGTTGAAATTGAAAAATTAATTAAATTTTTATATGTAAGACACGTGTTAATTTATCATTTGGATGTGGTGAAATATTTCCCACAATCAATTAGAAAAAATTATTTGAACAAAATTTATCACTATACACATGATAATTTCCAAGATTATTTAACCGTAGCAAATGAACAGGCATTAGGCTTACATCGTAAAAAGGATCGTTTAGCATTACAATATTTTTTAAAAACAAAGGGTTGTAGTTACCGTTTGAAATGGTTGTATGAAAACAAAGTAGGGAGATAACAATGAAGAAAAAAGTTTTATTTTATACTTTTGGTTTACCTTATGGTGGGACAACCACAGCATTAATTGCATTAATTCAACAATTAATAGATGATTATGAGATAGATATTTTTTCTTTTCATAATGTGGACAGTGATTTAGTTCAACAATTACCAACAAGTGTTAGAATTATTCATCCAACACTTAATTTAGCTAAAACACCTAAATGGCTGCATCCTTTTCATGATTTATGGTGGTCACATATTGTATCGGTACCTAAACGTTTAAATAAAATTATTAAATTATTTACTAGAAAAGAATATGATATAGAAATTGCTTATACAGAAACTTCTGATGCGGTGTTGACATTGGCACGAAAATCATCAACAAGTAAAAAAATTTTATGGTGCCATACAGATATTTTACAAAATGAAGAGACACAGGCGATTACTGAAGTATTATCTGCCGATGTCTTACGACAATTTGATGCAAGAATTGCGATTTCTAAAACTTTAGCACAACAATTATCTAACCACTATCAATTATCATTTCAAGCCGTTTATAATATTTTTAATCAACAATTATTAAGAGACAAGGCGTCTGAAATGGTGCATTTTAATCAACATCAATTACCTAATATTTTATATATTGGTCGTTTTGCTAAAGTGAAAAGTGTAGACCGTTTGATTAAAGCGCATGCTAAAATAGTTAAACAACAACCACATCATTTACAATTAATTGGTCATGATGGTGGCGAATTATCTCGTTTAAAACATTTAGTTAATCAATTGAATGTACAGTCAACAGTGCATTTTTTAGGTGGACAAACTAATCCATACCCATATTTAATGGCAAGTGATGGTTTAATTTTAACTTCTCTAACAGAAGGTTTACCGACAGTGTTAATAGAAGCTATGTTATTAGATCAATTAGCAGTTAGTGTTGATGTTGGTGCAGCTAAAGAAATTTTACCAGCACAACAAATTTTTAATAATGATGATGAAGGTATCGAAAAAGCATTATTATATTTACTTAATCGACCAATTATCTCTTATGATGTTGAGCAACAACAACGATTTTTAACGACAAAGCAAGTTAAACAAATATTTGAGGAGGAAGTCTAAATGGTCAAAGTTTCTATCATTGTACCAATTTATAATGTAGAACATTATCTATCTAAGTGTTTAGATAGTTTAGTACAACAAACTTTACAAGATATTGAAATTATTTGCATTAATGACGGTTCTCCAGATAATAGTCAACAAATTATTGAAAACTATCGTCAACAATATCCTCAATTAATAAAAAGTTATTATCAGACTAATCAAGGTTTATCAGCTGCTAGAAATTATGGTATGACGCTAGCACAAGGTGAATTTATTGCTTTTGTAGATAGTGATGATTGGGTATCAGTAGATTTATATGAGAAAATGTATCATTGTGCCAAAAAATATCAGGCACAAATTGTACATGCCCCAATTATTGATATTTATGAAGCCAATGGTCAACAATATCAAGGTGGATTTAAAGTGGTTGATCAGCCGACTAATTTCCAACAAACACCACAAATTTTATTTGATATTGCTCCAGTTGCGTGGGATAAAATTTATGCGAGAGAATTAATTATACAGTCAAATATACGTTTTCCTGTCGGTTTAAAATATGAAGATGTTGGTACTGTACCTATTTGGGTAATGCAAGCAACAACAATCGCTAGCATTCAAGATAGTTATTATTATTATTTACAACGCACAACATCAATTACTAAAAACCATGATTTATCTATTTTAGACAAGATACAATCAATTCATCAAGTAATGACATATAGTCAGCAACATCATTTACTTGTTCAATATAAAGAAGAATTTACTTGTTTTTTAGTTCATCATTTATTATTAGGTATGATTGATTTGGTACATGGTTTACCGCAACATCAACGTCATCAAGCGATAAAAGCATTATTTGATTATGTATTAATGTACAATCGTCAATGGTTAAATAATCGTTATTTACGCCAAGAAATTACTATGAAGTGTCAACAACAAGGGTTAGTGGCAGCTTTACGTTATCAATTGTTTTTATATCGTACATATTATCAAAAAGGTATGAATTGGCTAGCAACTTGGCGACGTCAAGATAAGCAACAACAATATAATCAAATAGAAGTACAACAGCAACGTCAACAACAAGAGGGCAAACAATTATGATGAAATTATCGTTTATTATTCCTGTTTATCAAACGGCACATTTACTAGCAAGATGTTTAGAGAGTGTGTTGGCACAACAATTAGATAATATTGAAATTATTGTTATTAATGATGGGAGTTCAGATGATGTGGATAGCATTATACAGCAATATCAATTGCCATATCTTCGCTATATTAAGCAAGACAATCAAGGTATATCCGCTGTACGTAATCGTGGCTTACAATTAGCAAAAGGAAAATATATAATGTTTATTGATAGTGACGATTATTTAGTTGCAACACATCTTAAACAATTATTAGCACAAGCAGAAAAAAATAATTTACAATTATTACGTGGTAATTTTACTAATATTTATTTAAACGGTAGTCATCACCATAATCCTTATTTTATTACTACTTTTGATGCTGTAGTAACAGGACAATCATATTATGTTAGTGAAGTGTTAGCGAATAAAGAAAATATGAAAAATATGCCATGGATGTGGTTATTTGAACGACAATTTTTAATCGATCATCATATTCAATTTGACACACAAACAACTTTACTTGAAGATGTTTTATTTATTGCAATATGTTGTCAATATGCTCAGCGTGTCAGTGCAGTGAATCTTCCAATTTATTATTATGTACAATATCCACAATCAGCAACGAATAGTATGAAATTAAATGAAGCTAGCCAACAAATGTTATATGTCAGTGAATGTTTATTGAAACAAGCTAGACAAGTTGAAGGTGATTTTAAAAAAGCATTACAATTATATGCAGGTTATGTATCGATATTTGCTTTGAAAATTTATCGTCATCAAGGTTATCAACAAACAAAAATTATTAATCAACTTAAAGCGCAATCGTATTTATTTGAAGCAGACAGTCAAGCAAGACAAACTTTATTTAAATTATCACCTTATCTATTTAGTCAATATTTATGGGGAGTAGAGTATCAACAACGTTTAACTAAAAAAATTAGACAGTGGGTGACAAAAGATGACGCCTAATATTTATTATTGTTGGTTTGGACAGCAAGACAAACCACAACATTTTCAACAATGTTTATTAACTTGGCAACAACATATGCCAGAAGCAAAAATTATAGAAATTAATGAAACGAATTTTGATATTAATTATTGTCAATATACGCAACAAGCTTATCAACAAGGTAAATATGCTTTTGTGAGTGATGTGGCCAGATTAGTATTTTTATATCAGCAAGGCGGGATTTATTTAGATACAGATGTGCTAATGACAAAAAGTTTAACGACTTTATTAGCAAATCAACAATTACAATTGTCTTTAGAATGGTATGACGATGAATTAACAGGTGTGAATACAGGTACAATTATAAGTTCAGCTAAAGATCGCATTATTAAAAAAATATTAGATAGTTATCTACATGATGAATTTAAAGATGAGGGTTTATACACACAGACAATTAATCAAAGATTTAATCACTATTTATTACAAGATGCCATAGAAGATAAATTATATGCATCACCTCAAGTCATCATTTATCCTTCTAGTTATTTTTGTCGACATATTAATGAGCATAACTATACTATTCATGATTATCAAACAACATGGCGCCAACAAAGAAGCGGTTGGTTACTATATAGACATCGACTAGGTAAAATGATAAAAAAAATAGTAGGGCCACAATTATTTCATCGCATATGGCGTAGAAAGTAGGTGATTTATGAAACTGTCAATTATCGTACCAGTGTATAATATGTCTGATTATGTGGTACAATGTTTAGTAAGTCTAGTTAATCAAACTTTAGACGATCATATTTATGAGATTATTGTAATAGATGACGGTAGTACAGATGATAGTTTAGATAAAATTAATCAGTTCAACCATTATCCACAAATTAAAATTATTCAACAACCTAATGGTGGTTTAGCTAATGCACGTAATACTGGCATTAAACACGCACAAGGTGAGTGGCTTACATTTATGGATAGTGATGATTATGTTAGTGATGATTTTTATCAACAATTATTAAAGTTAGATGATGGTCGTGTAGATTTAATTTGTGCCAATATTACGTACGTATATCCAGATGGCACACAAAAAATAGTGAATAATCATCAATTGATACAAGATAATCAAGTACGTGCAATTGAAGCCATTGATTTAATTGCGACATTTCCTATGGCGCAAAATAAATTGTATCGTAGAACATTATTAATACAACATCAGGTGAACTTTATAGAAGATTTAAATTACGAAGATGTAGATTTTTATTTCTGTTTATTTCCTTATCTTAAAACAGCCATATTTAGTCAAGTGACTGGTTTTTATTATCGTCAACGTGCTGGTTCAATTATGTCAACAGTAACAGATAAAGTCATGGATATTGAAAAAATCATGGCACATATTTATCAATATTACCAAGAAAATAATTTATTATCACTATATCATACACAATTAGAATATGCTTTTGCTAGACATTTATTAGGTGCATCAGTTAATCGCTTATTACAACATTCACAATGGTCATGGATTAAACCACATATTCAATCGCATTTCAAAATGCATTATCATTATTTTCCTAATTGGAAAAAGAACCCTTACTTAAAAAACAAAAAATTGTACAGAACAACTATTCAGTACTATTATTTCGAACTTGTAAATAAATACAATTTCATGATATTATGCTATATATTGTATTTAAAATAGATGGCAGAAATGTTAACATGTAGAATGGAGAAATATATATGAAATTAGCAGTAATTACGGATTCAACAGCAGACTTATCTCAAGAACAAATAGAACAGTACAACATTCATATTGTGCATTTGAGTGTCATCTTTGATCAATCAGAAAGTTATTCTACAGATAAACTAGGTTACTATCAAAAATTAGAAACAACAACAGATTTACCAACAACGTCACAACCAGCTATAGGTGAATTTGTTGCTTTATATGAACAATTACGTGAGCAAGGTTATGAAGGTGCTATGGTGCCTTTATTATCATCGGGATTTAGCGGAACGTATCAAACTGCAAAAATTGCGGCTGACATGGTAGATAATTTTGAAGTTTTTGTCTATGATTCAGAGATTGCCTGTACACCATTAGGCTGGTATGCTATTAAATGTTCACAGTTAATTGAACAAGGTTTAACTGAACCCTCAGTTATTATCGAAGCATTAGATGTATTAAAAAATAATACACAAGCATATTTTATGGTAGATAATTTATCTCATTTACAAAGAAGCGGTAGAATCAAAAAAGCGGAAGCTTTTTTAGGCAGTATGTTAAAAGTTAAACCTATTTTACATATTGATCAAACTGTTATTGTACCTTATGAGAAAATTCGTACTAAGAAAAAAGCTGTCCAAAGATTAATTTATTTAATGGATAAAGCTAATGAACAAAAAAAAGTACATAGAGCAGTAGTTATTCATGTAAATGATGAAGAAACAGCACAAGAAGTATATATGCAATTACAAGAAGAATTTCCAAATATTCCTTGTGAAATCGCATTATCTGAACCAGTTATTGCGACACATTTAGGTCCAGGTGCAATCGCCTTAGGATGGATACAAGAAGAAGTTTAAAAAGAAGACAGAAGATATACAATAATTAGATATCTTCTGTCTATTTATTGTGTAATTTAATATGAAAATCACTTTTAAAATGTTATAATGGAATTATAATATTTTTGGGAGATAAATTATGATTAAAACTATTTCATCTACACAATATAATGATTTTATTAAGGATAAAATATTAGATTTTTATACACAAAGTCCTAAAGTGAAAGAAATTGCAACTGTACCTATTGAATTCTTAGGTTATTTTTCTTCAAATCAATTAAGAATTGTAAGTAATTACTACACTTTAAAATATAAAAAAATATTTAAAGTGGCTTATTTTGTTCAAAGTGAAGTATTTAGTGACGATATCTCTCAACAAGAACTCATTGCATATTATCAAGATTTGAAAAAATATTTTAAGTCTAAAGGTTATGCTTATATTAATATTTATCCTACATTACGATGTGGACACTATGATATCGAAGGGCAGTTACAACAACAATATGAACTAAGCCAAGAAATGAGCGATCAAGTGAAGATGATTTATCCTCAAAGACAACATTTTTCTGTGCCAAACATTATGGCAATTAAACCTTTATTAAATTTAGAGTTGGATACATTGACACAAGGGATGTCAAATAATGTTAAACGTTTATTGAAAACAGCTAATAAAGAAGGTTTGAAAATTAAACGTATATCAGTAGAAGAATTGTCTAACATTTATGACGTTTTTGAAGCTTCTGCAGAACGTAAAAATTTTGATATTTTTTGTTTAGAAAAAATGAAAAGAATCTTATCTGTGATGCCAGATGAAATGTATGTTGATGCTGTTTATATTGAACGACAAACTAAACTTTTACAGTTGCAAAATCAATTGCAACAAGCAACGGATAAGAATAAACAGCAATTATTTCAACAACAAATTGATTTTTTACAGAGAGCAACAGACGAACATATTATTTTAGGTGCAGGTTTGTTTTATCACAATCAACAACAAATTTTTTATCAAATGGGTGGTAGTCATCAATTATTTAATCGTTGGGGAACAATGATTTATTTAATGCAACATCAAATTATAACAGCTTATCGTCAAGGATTGCAGTATTATAATTTTGGTGGTATTTTCTGTCATGAAATTGATTCTCAAGCATTTGAATGTGATTCATTGTATCAGTTTAAACGTAAATTTAATAATGATTTATTAGTTTACGGTAAAGAATTTATTATTCCGATTAAAAGATGGATGACTAGATTAATTAATTTAAATTAATTTTGATATGAATATTTTAATGATAGTGCATTGTAATTGTAGCGCAAATAAGTATCTAAGTTGACAAAATTTATTTAATAGTCTTACTTGTCATGACTTAACTCTAATGATAAAATAGCATTTAAATAGAGAGGGGATTATCATGAAAGCTGTTAATTGGAATACACAAGATGATTTGACGTTCATGTATTGGAAACAAAATATCTCCCAATTTTGGGTCGATACTGAGTTTAAAGTATCAAAAGATATTACGACATGGAATGCTTTATCAGAGGATGAACAAGATACTTATAAAAAAGTTTTAGCTGGACTAACAGGATTAGATACGCAACAAGCGGATGATGGAATGCCATTAATTGCTATGCACACAGAAGATTTAAGAAAACGTGCAGTTTATACTTTTATGGCAATGATGGAACAAATTCATGCCAAATCATATTCAACAATTTTTACATCATTATTACCTTCAAAAGAAACAGACTATTTATTAGATGAATGGGTGCCAAATAATACTTACTTAACTTACAAAGCAAATCGTATTGTTAATTACTACCATAAATTGTTTAAACCAACAACAAAATTATATGACCAATATATGGCACGTGTCGCTTCAGTATTTTTAGAAAGTTTTCTATTTTATTCAGGTTTCTTTTATCCATTGTATTTAGCTGGTCAAGGTAAATTAACTACATCAGGTGAAATTATTCGTAAAATTTTATTAGACGAAACTATTCACGGTTCGTTTACTGGTTTTGATGCGCAAGAATTATTTTTAAAATTAGATAGTGAAGAACAAGCACGTGCAAATCAAGAAATGTATGAATTATTAGATGCTTTATTTGAAAATGAAGTGGCTTATACAACTGATTTATACGATAAAATTAATTTAACTGAAGAAGTGATTGATTATATTAAATATAATGGTAACCGTGCTTTGGCTAATTTAGGTTTTGAACCTTATTTTGAACATAATGATATTAATCCGATTATTGAAAATGCGATGGATGTTACAACGAAAAATCATGACTTTTTCTCAGTTAAAGGTGATGGTTATGTTGTATCGATGAATGTCGAAGCATTAACAGATGAAGACTTTATATTTGAAGATTAATAAAAAGAAGCGAGATCTCGCTTCTTTTTCGTTTGAAGTCATTTATTTAGATTAATTATAACTTAAAGTCAATGGACAGACTAGATTATCTAGTTATATTTTGTTAGTATAAAAGTATTAAAGATGTTGAAAGGAGTTTGTATGAATCGTAAAGATGAACATTTACATTATGCTTTAAAATTATATCAGTCTCATCATAATGATTTCGATGATGTGCAATTAATGCATAATTCTTTACCACAAATTGATCAACAACAAATTACTTTGACAACTGAAGGTTTAGAAACTACTTTTGCGTATCCTTTTTTCATTAATGCGATGACAGGAGGGAGTGATAAAGCGAGTCAAATTAATGAACAATTAGCTTATATTGCTAAACAATGTGGCTTAGCTATTGCTACTGGCTCTCAAAGTATTGCGTTAATAGATCATACACAACAACAAAGTTTTAAGATTTTAAGACAAACAGCGCCACAATCATTTATTATGGCAAATATAGGTGCAGGTAAATCAGTAGACGATGCACAACGTGCAATTGATATGATTGAGGCTAATGCTTTACAAATTCATATTAATGCAGCACAAGAAGTTGTGATGCCCGAAGGTGATCGAGATTATAGCCAATGGTTAACTAATATTGATAAGATTGTGCAAGCGAGTCAAGTACCTGTTATTGTAAAAGAAGTAGGTTTTGGTATGAGTCGTCAAACTGTTGAAAAATTAATGGAGATTGGTGTTCAGCATATTGACATTAGTGGGCGTGGGGGTACAAATTTTGCGCAAATTGAAGATATGCGTGCGCCACAACCACGTTTTGATTATTTATATGATTGGGGATTGTCGACTTGTCAAAGTTTGTTATTACAACAGGAACAAGTCTTACCAACTACTTTAATTGCTTCGGGAGGTATTCGTCAGCCCTTAGATATAATTAAATCATTAGTATTAGGTGCGAATATGGTAGGTGTATCAGGTCAAATTTTATATTATTTGACACAACATGGTGTCGACGAAACCATTGATTATTTGAAAAAATGGCAACAACAGTTAATTGCTATTATGGCAATGTTAGGTGTAGAGAAAGTACAACAATTACCACAAATTGAATATTTATTATTTAATCGTTTATTAGCAACACAACAACAGAGGAGAAAAAACAATGTTTAGAATAGGTCAAGGTTATGATGTACATCAATTAGTAGAAGGGCGTCCTTTGATTATTGGAGGAATAGAAATTCCACATGATAAAGGATTATTAGGCCATTCTGATGCAGACGTGTTATTACATACAATTACAGATGCTATTTTAGGTGCACTAGCATTAGGTGATATTGGTAAGTTTTTTCCAGATACAAATGCTAAATTTAAAGATGCAGATTCTAAAATATTATTACAACAAGTTTGGGAGATGGCACAACAACAAGGTTATCACCTAGGAAATATTGATGCAGTAATTATGGCGGAACGTCCAAAGTTTCGTCCATATATTGATGATATGCGTCAAGTTATTGCAGATATTTTACAGGTAGCAGTATCTCAAGTGAATGTTAAAGCAACAACTACAGAAAAATTAGGATTTACGGGACGTCAAGAAGGGATTGCTAGTCAAGCAGTCGTTCTTTTAGTAAAACAATAGCTTGAGAAAGTTAACTATTCATTTTATAATATGAAAGAGTATAGAGAAAATTAATCTTTGGAGGAAAAAACATGACATTAAATCAAAAAGTTCGTGTGCGTTATGCACCAAGTCCAACTGGACATTTGCATATCGGTAATGCGCGTACAGCATTATTTAATTATTTATTTGCACGTCACTATAAAGGGGAATTTATTTTACGTATTGAAGATACTGACGCACAAAGAAATATTGCGGAAGGTGAAAGTTCTCAAATCAAATATTTAAAATGGTTAGGTATTGATATTGATGAAGGTATTGGTGCCGAAAAAGAAGGGCAATTTGGACCTTATCGTCAATCTGAACGTCTTGATATTTATAAAGAATTATATGATAAATTATTAGCAGAAGATAAAGCTTATAAATGTTATATGACAGCTGAAGAATTAGAAGAAGAACGTGAAGCACAACGTGCACGTGGTGAAATGCCACGTTATGGTGGTCAACATGCACATTTGACAGCTGAACAACAAGCAGCTTTTGAAGCGGAAGGACGTAAGCCATCTATTCGTTTCCGTGTGCCACAAGATAAAACTTATCGTTTTGATGACATGGTCAAAGGTGAGGTTGCCTTTGAATCTGATAATATTGGTGATTTTGTAATTGTTAAACAAGATGGTGTACCGACTTATAATTTTGCTGTAGCAGTAGATGATCATTTTATGGAAATTACACATGTTTTACGTGGGGATGACCATATTTCAAATACACCAAAACAACAAATGATTTACGAAGCGTTCGGTTGGGATACACCACGTTTTGGTCACATGACATTAATTGTTAATGAAAGTCGTAAAAAATTATCAAAACGTGATGAATCTATTATTCAATTTATTGAACAATACCAAGCATTAGGTTATTTACCAGAAGCATTATTTAATTTTATTGCTTTATTAGGATGGTCACCAGAAGGTGAAGAAGAAATATTCACTAAAGAACAATTTATTGAAATTTTTGATGAAAAACGTTTATCAAAATCACCTGCATTCTTTGATAATAAGAAATTGGCGTCAGTTAATAATGCTTACATGAAAAAAGCATCATTAGAAACAGTTGTTGCATTAGCATTGCCACACTTACAACAAGCAGGTAAAGTTGCTCAAGATGTGTCGGGTGAAGCATTAGAATGGGTAACTAAAGTCATTGGTCAATATCACCAACAAATGAGTTATGGTGCTGAAATTGTGCCATTATCAGAAATGTTCTTCAAAGATCATATTGATTATAATGAAGAATGCCAGCAAGTATTAGCAGGTGAAACAGTACCACAAGTATTACAAGCTTTCTTAGCTAAAGTGAATACATTACCTGATTTTACTGCTGATGGGTTAAAAGCAGCGATTAAAGAAGTACAACAAGAAACAGGATGTAAAGGTAAAAACTTATTTATGCCAATTCGTGTCGCGACAACTGGAGAAACACATGGACCAGAATTACCAGTTTCTTTAGAATTATTAGGTCGTGAACGTGTTGCTTTACGTTTGAATTCAGTGATAAACAAATAAAAATAATCATAAGAACAAGTAATTAAAATCATCAACAAAACAGAGAGTTTTATCTATGCTGAAAATAAAACATTGTTGACTTTAATGAATGCATCTTAATGTATGTCAAATTGAAATGAGTAGATTTGAACGGGGTAACTGTCGTTATTACAGTTAATAAGGCTATTTAGCAAATGTAAAGTGGAACCGTGTAATCAACACCTTTACCTATTGATAGGTAAGGGTGTTTTTTAGATAGGAGGTTCATTGAATGTTAAAAATGATGAGAGAAGATATACAGATGGTCAAAGAACAAGACCCAGCAGCAACATCTACATGGCTTATTCTTTGTACTTATGCGGGCTTACATGCTATCTGGTGGTATCGTATCAACCATTATTTATATAGTAAAGGCTATTGTGGTTTAGCTTTATATTTGTCATCAAGAGTAAGAAGAAAAACAGGAATTGAGATCCATCCATCTGCTAAGATAGGGCATCATTTTTTCATAGATCATGGCATGGGTGTCGTCATAGGTGAAACTGCAGTGATAGGTGATAATGTTACTTTGTATCAAGGTGTAACTTTAGGGGGTACAGGTAATGCTAAAGGTGATAGACATCCGAAAGTAGGAAATAATGTTCTTGTTGCTGCAGGTTCTAAAATTTTAGGTAATATTCGTATAGGTGATAATGTAAAAATTGGTGCTAATTCAGTTGTAGTAAAAGATGTGCCTGATAATGCTACAGTGGTAGGTATACCAGGTAAAATTATTCGTCAAAATGGTGTAAGAGTTAAAGACTTTAATCAACAAATACCTGATATATTAGAACAACAATATTTGGAACTTGAAAGAAAAATTGAGCAATTACAAAGCCAACAGGAGGTTAACGATGATAAAAATTTATAATACATTAACAAGACAAAAAGAACAATTTATACCATTAGAAGATAAAAAAGTAAAAATGTATGTTTGTGGCCCAACAGTTTATAATTATATTCATATCGGTAATGCACGTGCTTCGATTACCTTTGACACAGTGCGTCGTTATTTCATGTATCGAGGGTACGAAGTTAATTACGTGTCTAATTTTACAGATGTTGATGATAAAATTATTTTAGCTGCCCAGCAATTAGGTGAAGCTGTACCCCAATTAACAGAACGTTTTATTGCTGCTTATTATCAAGATACTGATGCATTAAATTGTCATCGTGCAACACATAATCCTAAAGTGACTGAGCATATGTCAGATATTATAGAATTTATTCAAGTATTAATTGATAAAGGATATGCTTATCGTTCACAAGGTGATGTTTATTTTAGAACACGTAAATTTGAGAATTATGGTCAACTAAGTAAACAATCAATTGATGATTTACAAGCAGGTGCACGTGTTGATTTAGGTGAACATAAAGAAGATGACTTAGATTTTGCTTTATGGAAAGCAGCGAAACCAGGAGAAATTACTTGGTCAAGTCCTTTTGGTGAGGGACGTCCGGGATGGCATATTGAATGTTCTGTTATGGCGCGTGCTTATTTAGGAGATACATTAGATATTCATGCAGGTGGTCATGATTTAACATTTCCACATCATGAAAATGAAATTGCACAGTCAGAATGTCATAATGATAAAACATTTGCTAATTATTGGATGCATAATGGTTTCTTAAATGTTGATAATGAAAAAATGAGTAAATCATTAGGTAATTTTGTGACGGTACATGACATTCTAAAAACAGTTGATCCTAATGTATTGCGTTTCTTTATGTTAAGTGTACATTATAGAAGTCCGATTAATTTTAGTGATGAATTATTAGAAGTTGCAAAAACTGGTTTAGAACGTATTCAAACAGCTTATCAAAATTTAAATTATCGTCTTGCAGATGCACAAGTAACAACATTGGAAAGTGAAATGTCTGATTGGTTGAATCAAGCACATCAACGTTTTATTACTGCGATGGATGATGATTTTAATACAGCTAATGCAATTACAGAACTGTATGATATTGCTAAAAAGGCTAATATTTATGCGACACAAGATATCATTTATCAAAGTGATATTGAAAGTTTTAATCGTTTATTTAAAGATTTCGAAGAAGTGTTAGGTGTTCAAATTATTAAAGAAAATCAATTATTAGAAGAAGACATTGAACAATTAATCGAAGAACGTCAACAAGCACGTCAACAAAAAAACTTTGGCCGTGCAGATGAAATACGTGATATATTAAAAGCACAACAAATTATTTTAGAAGATACACCACAAGGTGTACGTTGGAAGCGAGGCTAGCATGATTAAAACAGAGAGTTTAAGTGCCTTGGCATTAGCTTATTTAGGCGATAGTGTTTATGAGCAAGCAGTGCGTACACATATTGTTTGTGACAGGTTAGCTAAACCAAATGAATTACATCGATTATCAACACGTTATGTTTCAGCTAAAGCACAAGCAGCAATTTTAGCACGTTTAGTAGAACAAGATTTTTTAACAGATCAAGAACAAATGATTATGAAACGTGGTAGAAATGCTAAATCAGCAACTAAGGCCAAAAATACAGATGTTTTAACTTATCGTCATTCAACAGGATTTGAAGCGGTGATTGGTTATTTATATTTAGAAGGACAGCAACAAAGATTGTCGCAATTTATACAACAATCTATTATCATAGCAGAGCAGTTAATGAAGGAGGCATAATGAAACCCTATAGACAAAATAATAAAAAATTTAAACCGAAGAAACAAGTCGCACCTATCGTAGATGATAATCCAGAAAGTGAGATTATTACAGGTAAAAATGCGGTATTAGAAGCAATAGCAGCGAAACGTGCAATGAATAAAATTTTAATTCAAGAGACTTTAGATAAACAACGTATTAAACAAGTCATTGAACAAGCAAAAGAACAGTCGATTCCAGTGCAATTAGTACCTAAAGCAAAATTAGATCAATTAACAGATACGCCACATCAAGGTGTATTAGCTTATGTTGCTGCTTATGAGTACACAGATTTTGATGAATGGTTAGCTGAAAAGCGACAACAAGAAGGTTTCCGTACAGTACTTATTTTAGATGGCTTATCAGATCCACATAATTTGGGATCTATTTTACGAACAGCCGATGCAACGGGTGTAGATGGGATTATCATTCCTAAACGTCGTTCAGTCAGTTTAACGGCAACAGTAGCAAGAGCTTCAGTAGGTGCAATTGAATATGTACCAGTGATGCGTGTCACGAATTTAGCACAAACAATTGACAAATTAAAAGAACAAGGTTATTGGGTAGCCGGTACTGATGTGCAACAATCTCAAGATTATCGTACATTAGATGTTAAGATGAACTTAGCGATTGTAATTGGTAGTGAAGGTGAAGGCATGAGTCGCTTAACTAAAGAAAAATGTGACTTTTTAATTCACTTGCCAATGACGGGACATGTACAAAGTTTAAATGCTTCAGTCGCAGCAGCATTAATTATGTATGAAGTTTTCACAAAAAGACAATAATAATGTGTTGAGCTTATCTATATAATATAGCTAATAAACATAATATAAATATTACCATTTTAATTGTGTTTAATTTGTATTTAACGAGTTGCAGTTTTCTTGGTGCTTTTAGTTATAACTAACTGTAAAGGTAGGTGTTATAATGAAAGAGCAACAAGCCATAAGAAAAATTCAATGTCAAGAAGATGTAGATGAGCATTATACTTATCTCAGAGATAAATATTATCCGCTTATTATCAAAGAAGTGTCACAACAATATCGATATCATAATGATGAATGGTGTGACTTACAACAAGAACTAGAATTAACTTTTTATAAAGCTATTCAAACGTATGATTTATCTCAAAGCTCATGTGCTTTTGGTGCCTATGCTAAAATTTGTTTGCACCATCGTGTTTGTAATATGATTCGTTATTACACATCAAGAAAAACTGTTATGAAGCAAGTACAAACGATTGATGAATTAACTTATCAAATTGCAGATAAATATCCAGAATTTATCATGGATAAACTCGATAAACTATCACTTATTAAGCAATATTGTTTGCCAGAAGAGCAACGATTGATTGACTACTTATTACGTGGTTATAGTTATCAACAAATTGCCATGCAACTGTCATGAAGTTATAAGCAAGTAACAAATAAAGTTTATCATATCAGAAAAAAACTTGTAGCTGTGACAAGTAAAAAATAATTAAAATGGTTGTATCTACGCACTTTTTATTATATATTAGTAGATGGTTGAAATGAATAAATGAGTATTATAATAAGGGGAGTGAAATAAAGATGTTTCGTTTTTTAAGCAATGTTAAAATAGAAATGAAAAAAGTATCTTGGCCTACTGGTAAACAGTTAATGAAATATACGGCAGTTGTTATTGCTACAGTAACATTTATGGCGGCATTCTTTTATTTAGTTGATATGGGTATTTCAAGTTTAATTCGATTAATCAAATAGGGGGCAAGTAAATAATGGAGAATCAACAATCAGAAAAGCAATGGTATGTCGTACATACTTATTCAGGATATGAAAATAGTGTAAAAACAAATTTAGAAAAACGTGTAGAAACAATGGATATGCAGGATAAAATTTTCAGAGTAATGATTCCTGAACAAGAAGAAACTTCAGTTGTTAATGGTAAACAAAAAACAATGAAGAAGAAAACTTTCCCTGGCTATGTTTTAGTTGAGTTAGTTATGACAGATGATTCTTGGTACGTTGTACGTAACACACCAGGTGTCACAGGTTTTGTAGGATCAGCAGGTTCAGGTTCAAAACCAAGTCCATTATTACCAGAAGAAGTGAGCTTCTTATTAAAAGAAATGGGTATGTCAATTAATATCGATGCCGAATTTGATGAAGGTGAGCATGTACGAGTGATCTCAGGGCCATTTGTAGATCGTACAGGTGAGATTATTGCTGTTAATCAAAAAGACTTAAAATTAGATATTTTAATTGATATGATGGGTCATGAAACTAAAGTAGAAGTAGAAATGAACCAAGTAGAAAAAATGTAAATAAATAAGCACAATAATGCATTCATCATTTGATGGATGCATTATTTAATAACTTATGATTTGATTAAGAAACTATAAATATAATATATAATTAATTTATACAATTTAAAATTAATTACATTATGAAGAATTTATATTAACAGGAGAAAAAATGAAAAAAAGAAAATGGATAAAGGTACTATTAACTTTAGTATTACCACTTACAATTTTAATTATATTTCTAACTAATGGCGGTTGTGAAAGAATGATGGGTTATCCAAGTAAAGAGGAAATGATAAAAGTGTTAGAAACACAAGAAGTAAAGGATGTATTTGAAGAATTAATATATTATTGGGATGAAAAAGCTTATACCAACGAAGGTATTATTCAATCTTATATGTTAGATGTTAATTCAGTAAAATGGAATCCGTTAGGAGGTATTAGTTTTGAGTTAATTATTAATCACAATAAATAATTTTACTTGCAAAGTATTTTAGATAAAAAAGATAATAAATTATATTTTGATATTAGTAGTTCATCTGAAATGCTAGATGAAATGCTTGAAGAAAGAAGAATACAGAAAGGAAAAAGTAATGAATAAACTAACAGATGAACAAAAATTATTTATTGCAAGACAAGAATATGAAGTCTATAAGAGAGGTAATATTATTGAGTCGAAAAAATTAAATGGTATCTACGACTATATCCCAGAAGTCATTGACAATTTTTCAAATTGAATGATGTGTTGAACATTATTTTATATGAATCAGAAAAAAATTAAAATCTCAAATAAAATAGTTGAAATGAATTTTGCACTGTGGTATTATAGCGAAGTCAGGCTAAAAATAGCCCGATAACGTAAGTGGGAGAGCAAAAATTTAAGGCTCAAGTTTACCACTACACGAGTATTTCAAGGAGGTGTCTTCTCGTGGCTAAAAAAGTTATCAAAGTAGTTAAGTTACAAATTCCAGCTGGGAAAGCAAACCCAGCGCCACCAGTAGGTCCTGCATTAGGTCAAGCAGGGGTTAATATTATGGGATTCTGTAAAGAATTTAATGCACGTACACAAGAACAAGTAGGTTTAATTATTCCAGTAGAAATTTCTGTATTTGAAGACCGTTCATTTACATTTATTACTAAAACACCACCTGCTGCAGTTCTATTAAAAAAAGCAGCTAAAATCGAAAAAGGTTCTGGTGAACCTAATACGAAAAAAGTTGCAACTGTAACAAGTGAACAAGTACGCCAAATCGCTCAAGAAAAAATGGAAGATTTAAATGCAGCTTCTGTTGAAGCAGCAATGCGTATGGTAGAAGGTACAGCACGTTCAATGGGTATCGTTGTTGAAGGTTAATTCATCACTTATTCATTAATGCTGATAAGGTTGCGTAAAATACGCAATCTTTGTTTTGTAAAATGTGGGAGGACATTCCGCTAAAACCACTTATAGGAGGAAAAGAAAATGGCTAAAAAAGGTAAAAAATATCTTGAAGCTGCAAAATTAATCGATCGTGATACTTTATATGTAGTTGAAGAAGCGATTGAATTAGCGCAAAAAACAAGTACAGTAGGCTTTGATGCAACTGTAGAAGTGGCATTCCGTTTAGGAATTGACACACGTAAAAATGATCAACAAATCCGTGGTGCAATCGTGTTACCAAACGGTACAGGTAAAACTGCACGTGTATTAGTATTTGCAAAAGGCGAAAAAGCAAAAGAAGCAGAAGCTGCTGGTGCTGATTTCGTTGGTGACGACGAGTACATTAACAAAATCCAACAAGGTTGGTTTGATTTTGACGTAATCGTTGCAACACCAGACATGATGGGTCAAGTAGGACGTTTAGGTCGTGTATTAGGTCCTAAAGGTTTAATGCCAAACCCTAAAACAGGTACTGTTACAATGGACGTGACTAAAGCTGTAAATGATATTAAAGCTGGTCAAGTTGAATACCGTGCAGAAAAAGCTGGTATTATTCATGCACCAATTGGTAAAGTATCATTCACTAAAGAAGCATTGGTAGAAAACTTTAATGCAATTGCTGGCGCTGTGCAAAAAGCTAAACCAGCTGCAGCTAAAGGTACTTATGTTAAATCTGTTGCTGTATCAACAACAATGGGTCCTGGTGTGAAAATTGATCCTACAAATTTATAATTTGTAGTTGACAATACAATATAAATAATATAAAATAATAAAAGTCATATATCATTTGTACCAAAGACAGTAGGGGTGTTTACACTTAATTATCCTACCGAGGACAATCTAAAGTACGTTTAAACGACGTTCTTTGTGTCTAATCAGGTACAAAGAACGTCTTTTTATGCATATAGAAAGACCACGTATAAATGATAAATTTTATAGGAGGTACTTACATGTCTAAAGCAATTGAAGCTAAAAAACAAGCAGTAGAAGTTATTGCAGAACAATTAAAAGCTAGTGTATCAACAGTTGTTGTTGATTACCGTGGTTTAAATGTTGCTGAAGTTACTGAATTACGTAAGCAATTACGTGAAGAAGGTATTCAATTTAAAGTATACAAAAATTCATTAGTGCGTCGTGCTGCTGAAAAAGCTGGTTTAGGTGAATTAAACGAAGTTTTAACTGGTCCTAATGCGATTGCATTTTCAACAGAAGATGTTATTGCACCAGCACGTATTTTAAATAACTTTGCTAAAGAACACCAAGCATTAGAAATTAAAGCTGGTGCCATCGAAGGTAAAGTAACTTCATTAGAAGAAGTTAAAGCAATCGCAGAATTACCATCACGCGAAGGTTTACTTTCAATGTTACTTTCAGTATTACAAGCACCAATTCGCAACACTGCACTTGCTATTAAAGCAGTTGCAGATCAAAAAGAAGGTCAAGAGGCTTAATCTTGAACTTAACATCATTAAATTACAATTAAACACATATTATGGAGGATTTTATAATGACTAGAGAACAAATTTTAGAAGCTATTAAAGAAATGTCAGTTTTAGAGTTAAACGACTTAGTAAAAGCAATTGAAGAAGAATTCGGTGTAACTGCAGCTGCTCCTGTAGCTGTTGTTGCTGGTGGCGCTGCTGCTGCTGAAGAAAAAACTGAATTTGATGTAGTATTAACAGATGCTGGTGCATCAAAAATTAAAGTTATTAAAGCAGTTCGTGAAATCACAGGCGACGGCTTAAAAGAAGCTAAAGAAAAAGTAGATGGTGCGCCATCAACTCTTAAAGAAGGCGTTTCTAAAGAAGAAGCTGAAGAAATGAAAGCTAAATTAGAAGAAGCTGGTGCTTCTGTAGAAGTTAAATAATTAATGATTTAATCAAGAGTGGTGACATCGTCATCACTCTTTTTTAATTTATGTGTTTAGGAGAAAAATATGACAAAACATTATTATAGTCGACAACCAGAAGTTCAAAGTGATAAAAAAATGTTAACAGTAAATTTATTAGAACATACAATAAAATTTTATACAGATAATGGTGTTTTTAGTAAAAAAAATATTGATTTTGGTTCCCAGGAATTAATTCGTCAAGTTAAAGTGCAACCATGGATGACAAAAATGATTGATGTTGGTTGTGGCTATGGTCCTTTAACGATTGCTTTATTATTAGACAATTCGCAATTAAAAAGTTTGATGTTAGATGTTAATACGAGAGCTTTAGAATTAGCGATGGAAAATTGTCGTCTAAATCGTTGTGAACAGCGTATTGATATTAAAGAGAATGATGGTTTGCATGGTATTGTTGACAATAGTGCAGATATTATTGTAACGAACCCACCTATTAGAGCGGGCAAAGAGGTAGTGCATTCCATTTTAACTAATGCATATCAAGTGTTAGTTGATAATGGAGAATTATGGGTCGTTATTCAGAAAAAACAAGGGATGCCTTCGGCTAAAAAAGTAATGGAAGAAACATTTGGTAATGTAGAAGTAGTGGCTAAAAATAAAGGTTATTATATATTGAAGAGTAAAAAAATGGTTTTTTTATTGACTAGTTATTGAAATTATGTTAAATTTATATAATGCTAGAATAATAATAGCGACCGGTCTGACTATGCGCGAGTTAAACTGGTTGGATAAGGATAAATATAGACTGAAAATGTAAAATAACATGAAATTTTTACGTTTTCTTTTGGTCTTTTTAAATACCATTAATCCTAATTGCGCAAAATACTAGATAAGGGGTGACACAGTTGACAGGTCAACTAGTTCAATACGGTAAACACCGAAAACGTCGTAGCTTTGCGAAAATTTCAGAAGTACTAGAATTACCAAATTTAATTGAAATTCAAACAGCTTCGTATGAATGGTTTCTAGAAAAAGGGATTCGAGAAATGTTCCGAGATATTTCTCCAATTACTGATTTCACTGGTAATTTATCGCTAGACTTCATTGATTATAAATTAGGTGAACCTAAATATACAATTGATGAATCAAAAGAAAGAGATGTAACTTACTCAGCACCATTACGTGTTAAAGTACGTTTGGCTCACAATAATGGTGAAGAAGAAACAATTAAAGAACAAGAAGTATTTATGGGAGATTTCCCGCTAATGACTGATACAGGTACATTTATTATTAATGGTGCAGAACGTGTTATTGTATCACAATTAGTACGTTCGCCATCTGTGTATTTTACAGAAGATGATAAATTACGTGGTAAAAATGTAAATAACGCATATAAAACAACAGTAATACCAAATCGTGGGGCATGGTTAGAATACGAAAAAGATATTAAAGATATCGCTTACGTAAGAATCGACCGTACACGAAAATTACCTTTAACAGTATTATTACGCGCATTAGGTTTCGGTACAGATAAAGAAATAATTGATATACTTGGTTCAAGTCAAGTGATATTAAACACACTTGAAAAAGATAATACGGAGTCGACTGATGATGCTTTAATTGAAATTTATGAGCGATTACGTCCAGGAGAACCAGCCAACGTAGAAAATGCACGTAGCTTGATACATGCACGTTTCTTCGATGACAAACGTTATGATTTAGCTAATGTAGGTCGTTATAAATTAAACAATAAATTACATGTAAGTGGTCGTTTAGAAAATCAAATTTTGGCAGAACCAATAGTTGATACAGATACAGGAGAAATCTTAGTAGAAGCTGGTCAAAAATTAACACGTCAAATTTTAGATGAAATTTACGAGCCTTTAAAACACGTTGCGAATTTAGTTGAATATGAAATGGCAAACCCATTAGATGGCAATGATACAATTGAATTGCAAGTCTTCAAAATTGTTAATCAAGCTAATCCTGATGAAACAATTACAATTATTGGTAATGCATGGCCGAATGACGATATACGTACAGTTACACCATCAGATATTATTGCATCTATGAATTATTATTTAGTATTATTAAATAATCGTAAAAACAGTGTAGGATTTGAATTTGAATTAATCGGTAAGATTGATGATATTGACCATTTAGGTAATCGTCGTTTACGCTGTGTTGGTGAATTATTACAAAATCAATTCCGTATCGGTTTATCTCGTATGGAGCGTGTTGTGCGTGAACGTATGAGTATCCAAGATAGTGATCAAATGGCACCACAACAATTGATTAATATTCGTCCAGTGATTGCATCAATTAAAGAATTCTTTGGTAGTTCACAATTATCACAGTTCATGGATCAAACTAACCCATTATCTGAGTTAACGCATAAACGACGTTTATCAGCTTTAGGACCAGGTGGTTTAACACGTGAACGTGCTGGAATGGAAGTGCGTGACGTTCACCCTTCACATTACGGTCGTATGTGTCCAATTGAAACACCAGAGGGACCAAACATCGGTTTGATTAACTCATTATCATCATTTGCACGTTTAAATGAATTTGGTTTCATTATGTCACCTTACCGTAAAGTTAAAGAAATTGACGGTAAAATGGTAGTAACTGGAGAAATCCATTATTTAACAGCTGATCAAGAAGATAACTATGTCGTTGCGCAATCAAATTCTCAGTTAGATGAAGATAACGCATTTGCAGAAGAATTTGTCGTTTGTCGATATCGTGGTGAAAACACAGTATTACCTAGAGAAAAAATGGGTTATATGGATGTATCTCCTAAGCAAGTTGTTTCAGCTGCAACAGCATGTATTCCTTTCTTAGAAAATGATGACTCTAACCGTGCATTAATGGGTGCCAACATGCAACGTCAAGCAGTACCATTAATGAATCCAGAAGCACCAATAGTTGGTACAGGTATGGAGCATGTTGCAGCACGTGATTCAGGTGCTGCCGTTGTTGCAAAATATGATGGTGTAGTTGAATATGTAGATGCTAGAGAAATTCGTGTACGTCGTATAGAAGAAGTCAATGGCGTAGCAACAAAAACACATTTAGATAAGTATAAAGTTCATAAATATGCACGTTCTAATCACTCAACTTCATATAACCAACGTCCATTAGTTAAAGTTGGCGATAAAGTAGAAAAACGTGATATTTTAGCGAACGGTCCTTCAATGGAAAATGGTGAGATGGCTTTAGGTCGTAATGTAACTGTTGCTTTCGTTAACTGGGATGGTTATAACTATGAAGATGCCGTTATTATGAGCGAACGTTTAGTAAAAGATGATGTTTATACATCAATTCACGTTGAAGAATATGAATTAGAATCACGTGATACTAAATTAGGCCCTGAAGAAATCACACGTGATATTCCAAATGTAGGTGAGAGTGCCTTACGTGATTTAGATGAGCGTGGTATTATTCGCATTGGAGCTGAAGTAAATGATGGTGACATTTTAGTAGGTAAAGTAACACCTAAAGGTATGACAGAATTAAGTGCTGAAGAACGTTTATTACATGCAATCTTTGGTGAAAAAGCACGTGAAGTACGTGATACTTCATTACGTGTACCACATGGTGCCGGCGGAATTATTTTAGATGTTAAAGTCTTTAATCGTTCAGAAGGTGCAGAATTATCACCAGGTGTCAACCAATTAGTACGTGTATATATTGTTCAAAAACGTAAAATTCGTGTGGGTGATAAAATGGCCGGACGTCACGGTAATAAAGGGGTTATCTCTAATATTTTACCGGAAGAGGATATGCCATTCTTACCAGATGGTACACCAATTGATATCATGTTAAACCCATTAGGGGTACCTTCACGTATGAACATTGGACAAGTGTTAGAATTACATCTTGGTATGGCAGCTAAATTATTAGGTGAATATGTTGCATCACCTGTATTTGATGGTGCTGATGATAATGATGTTTGGGGTATGATTGAGCAAGCAGGTATGTCTAAAGATGCTAAAACAGTACTTTATGACGGACGTACAGGAGAACCATTTGATAATAGAGTATCAGTAGGAATTATGTATATGATTAAATTAGCCCACATGGTTGATGATAAATTACATGCACGTTCTATTGGACCTTATTCATTAGTAACGCAACAACCATTAGGTGGTAAAGCACAATTTGGTGGACAACGTTTCGGTGAGATGGAGGTATGGGCATTAGAAGCTTATGGTGCTGCTTATATCTTACAAGAAATTTTAACGTTTAAATCAGATGATACAGTTGGTCGTGTGAAAGCTTATGAAGCGATTGTTAAAGGTGAAAATGTACCTAAACCAGGTGTACCTGAATCCTTCCGTGTATTAATGAAAGAATTACAAGCATTAGGTATGGACTTTAAAGTAATGAATAAAGAAGACGAAGAAATTGATATGTCAGCTATTGATGATGATGATTTCTTACCAGAGCCTAAAGATTCAGATCAATTAATGCGTGAGCAACAAGCCGCACGTGAAAATGGAACAAGTTTAGTTATTAAAGATGAAGTAATTAAAGAAGTATAGTTAACAACAATAGAGTAGTACAGGTAATGATAAGTTACCTGTCACTACTAGTAATCAATCGGTGCTGTTAGTTAAATCTAATAATAAGAAATAGAAAAGGAGGTAGGCTCCTTGATTGATGTAAATGATTTTGCTTATATGAAAATAGGGTTAGCTTCACCAGAAAAAATTAGAGAATGGTCTCATGGAGAAGTTAGAAAACCCGAAACAATCAATTATCGTACATTAAAACCAGAACGTGACGGTTTATTCTGTGAAAAAATCTTTGGTCCAACTAAGGACTGGGAATGTTCATGTGGTAAATATAAACGCGTACGTTACAAGGGTATCGTTTGTGATCGTTGTGGTGTAGAAGTTACACGTGCCAAAGTACGTCGTGAAAGAATGGGTCATATCGAATTAGCTGCACCAGTCAGTCATATTTGGTACTTTAAAGGGATTCCAAGTCGTATGGGTCTACTTTTAGATATGTCACCACGTTCACTAGAAGAAGTAATTTATTTTGCTTCTTATGCAGTTATTGATCCTGGGAAAACACATTTTGTTAAAAAACAATTGATTTCTGAAGGTGAATATCGTGAAGCTGAACGTACTTATGGTAGAGATTCATTCGTAGCTAAAATGGGTGCGGAAGCAATTAAAGATTTATTAAAAGATATTGATTTAAATACTGAATTAAAAGAATTACGTGAAGAGTTACAAACAGCGTCAGATTCTAACAGTCGTTCAAATCAGCGTTTAACACGTGCAATTAAACGTCTGGAAGTCGTTGAGTCATTCCGTAATTCTGGTAATAAACCAGAGTGGATGATTTTAGACGTGTTACCAATTATTCCACCAGAAATCCGTCCGATGGTACAATTAGATGGTGGTCGTTTTGCAACGAGTGATTTAAATGATTTATATCGTCGTGTAATTAACCGTAATAATCGATTAAAACGTTTATTAGAGTTAGGCGCACCTGGTATTATCGTACAAAATGAAAAACGTATGTTACAAGAAGCTGTAGATGCTTTAATTGATAATGGTCGTCGTGGTCGTGCAGTAACTGGTCCAGGTAATCGTCCATTAAAATCATTATCACATATGTTAAAAGGTAAACATGGTCGATTCCGTCAAAACTTATTAGGTAAACGTGTCGATTATTCAGGACGTTCTGTAATCGTTGTTGGTCCAAATTTAAAAATGTATCAATGTGGTTTACCGAAAGAAATGGCTTTAGAATTATTCAAACCATTTGTGATGAAAGAATTAGTTGCTAGAGATATGGCAACAAATGTTAAAAATGCTAAAGGTAAAATTGAACGTATGGAAGATTGCGTTTGGGATGTACTTGAAGATGTTATTAAAGAACACCCAGTACTATTAAACCGAGCACCTACGCTTCACCGTTTAGGTATTCAAGCCTTTGAACCAATTTTAGTAGAAGGTCGTGCTATTCGTTTACACCCATTAGTAACAACAGCATTTAATGCTGACTTTGATGGTGACCAAATGGCTGTTCACGTACCTTTATCTAAAGAAGCACAAGCAGAAGCACGTATGTTATTATTAGCCGCACAAAATATCTTAAACCCTAAAGATGGTAAACCAGTTGTAACACCATCTCAGGATATGGTATTAGGTAACTATTACTTAACATTAGAGCGCCCAGGTTCTATTGGTGAAGGTATGATTTTTAAAGATGCTAATGAAGTATTAATGGCTTATCAAAATGGTTATGTTCATTTACACTCACGTATTGGTGTACGTGCGAAATCATTAAATAATCCAACATTTACGCAGTTGGAAGATGATAAATTATTAATTACATCTGTAGGTAAAATTATTTTTAACCAAATTTTACCAGAATCATTCCCTTATTTAAATGAACCAACTTCTGTTAACTTAGAAGTTGCAACACCTGAAAAATATTTTGTAAAAGCTAGTGAATTACCTGAAGGTGGTTTACCAGAATATTTACAAACAACTGAACCAGTTACACCATTTAAAAAAGGTTTCTTATCTAAAATCATTGCAGAAGTTTTTGATAAATTCCACATTACAGAAACATCTAAAATGTTAGACAGAATGAAAGACTTAGGTTTTAAATATTCATCTAAAGCTGGTATTACAGTAGGGGTAGCAGACGTTGTCGTATTACCTACAAAACATGATATTTTAGCAGATGCACAACAAAATGTTGATAAAATCATGCACTTATATCGTCGTGGTTTATTAACAGAAGAAGAACGTTATCAAAATGTTATTA
Source organism: Staphylococcus sp. B1(2026) (assembly GCF_058895785.1). Classification (NCBI taxonomy): domain Bacteria; kingdom Bacillati; phylum Bacillota; class Bacilli; order Caryophanales; family Staphylococcaceae; genus Staphylococcus; species Staphylococcus sp. B1(2026). The sequence goes on along the minus strand of NZ_JBZXTS010000008.1, from coordinate 4,906 downwards.
AACAATGGGCGGATGCCAAAGATATCATTCAGGATAACTTAATGGCTTCTTTACCAGAATTAAACCCTATCTTTATGATGAGTGACTCTGGAGCCCGTGGTAATGCTTCAAACTTTACACAGTTAGCAGGTATGCGTGGTTTAATGGCATCACCATCTGGTCGTATTATTGAAATGCCAGTACGTTCATCATTCCGTGAAGGATTAACAGTATTAGAATACTTCATTTCATCTCATGGAGCGCGTAAAGGTTTGGCAGATACAGCTTTAAAAACGGCCGATTCAGGTTACTTAACACGTCGTTTAGTAGACGTTGCACAAGATGTTATTATTCGTGAGCATGACTGTCATACTGACCGTGGTTTATATGTAGAAGCATTGAAAAATGGTACAGATGAAATCGAATCATTAGAAGAACGTTTAGAAGGACGTTATGCTAAAGAATCAATTCGTCATCCAGAAACAGGTGCTGTAATTGTTCGTGCTAATGAATTAATTACAACAGATATGGCTAAAGAAGTTCAAGATGCAGGTATTACAGGAGCTGTAATTCGTTCAGCATTTACATGTAACACACGTCACGGAGTTTGTGAAAAATGTTACGGTAAAAACTTAGCAACTGGTGAAAAAGTAGAAGTTGGTGAAGCAGTTGGTACAATTGCTGCCCAATCTATTGGTGAACCAGGGACACAGTTAACGATGCGTACCTTCCATACAGGTGGGGTTGCCGGTGCCGATATTACACAAGGTTTACCTCGTATTCAAGAATTATTTGAAGCGCGTAATCCTAAAGGACAAGCAGTTATTTCTGAAATTACAGGTATTGTAACTGAAGTAACATTAGACGCTGATCATAACCGTACAATTGTTGTTACAAATGATAAAGAATCACGTACATATCATGCTTATGCTTCAACACGTTTATTAGTTGTTGAGAATGAACAAGTACAACGTGGACAAGCTTTAACTGAAGGTTCAATTGAACCAAAACAATTATTATCGGTTGCTGGTTTACAAGCTGTACAAAATTATTTATTATGTGAAGTACAAAAAGTTTATCGTATGCAAGGGGTAGAAGTATCTGACAAGCACGTTGAAGTAATGGTACGTCAAATGTTACGTAAAGTACGTATTATTAATGCTGGAGATACAACATTATTACCAGGTGCATTAATTGATATTCACCAATTCACTGATGAAAATGCTAAAGTACTAGTTAAAGGTGGTCAATTAGCCACAGCTAAACCAGTCTTATTAGGTATTACTAAAGCATCATTAGAAACAGAAAGTTTCTTATCAGCAGCATCATTCCAAGAAACAACACGTGTGTTAACAGATGCAGCAATTAAAGGTAAACGTGACGAACTATTAGGTCTTAAAGAAAATGTTATTATTGGTAAACTGATTCCAGCTGGAACAGGTATGGCACAATATAACGATGCCTATTTCAAAAAAGAAATAGAAGACGAAGAAATGATAGTTGATGCACCAGAAGAAGATACAATTTTTGTAGATTAAAATTAAATCACCCCTTGTTGAATTTAACAAGGGGTGATTTCTAATTATCTATCACTTGTAATAAAAATTCTAATAAATCTTGAGCATAATCATCATCACCTTTGAAATATTGTTGAATATAATCAAGATTTAAATTATCACTGCCAAATAAGGCAAAGTGTTGACTTTGCAAATCAAGTACGACAGTTTTGCCATAAAATTTATCTGAATTAATCAGTGCTAAATCATAGCGGCTATGATCAGTAAAAAAGCTAACAAATCTTGTTTGGCTATGTTCTGTATCATCATATAAAAATTCTATAGTCATAATTATTAATTCTCCTTAAGTTTATTATTTTATTATAATCAATATTTAAAATAAATGCCAAAGTAAAATGATTTTGTTGTATAATAGTAATGATTACGATAGAAAGGAAGAAACGATGAAAAATTATCAAGGTTATTTATTAGATTTAGATGGTACAATATATTTAGGTAATAAAATTTTACCTGGTGCAGTAGCATTTATTGATTATTTAAAACAGAATAATTTATCATATACATTTGTAACGAATAATTCAACACGAGAACCTCAAGCAGTAGTAGACAAATTAAAACAATTTGGTATTATAACAGACGTATCTCATGTTTATACAACAGCACAAGCAACAGCCACTTATATTGAACAAAATTATCCTAATAAAGTTGTTTTTGCTATCGGTGAATCAGGTATTATGAATGCATTGAAAGAAAAAAATATTTCAATAACATCAGATGCTAATCAAGCAGATATTGTTGTGATGGGATTAGATACACAAATTAATTATCAAAAATTAGTTCAAGCAAGTACAGCGATACAAAATGGTGCAATCTTTATTTCTACTAATCCAGATGTAGCTATTCCTTTAGAAACAGGACGTCAACCAGGTAATGGCGCTTTAACGTCAGCTGTTGAAATAACAACTGGACAAAAAGCCACTTTTATTGGGAAACCTTATCATATTATTATGGATTTAGCGATAGAAGCAATGGGGCTAGCTAAATCTGAAATTGTCTTTGTCGGTGATAATTACGATACTGATATTTTGGCAGGAATTAATTCAGAAATTGATACCATTCATGTACAAACAGGTGTTTCTACTAAAGAACACGTGATGTCAGCTTTAAAACCTGCAACAATGAGTTTTAAAGATTTAAATGAAGTTTTAGTGCAATTAGATAAAGGAGAAAACTAATGTCAAAAAAAGGCTTTATTATTACATTATTAGGTAGTATTATCTTTTTAGCAGTTTTAATCTTAGGTGTTATTTGGTACAGTGTGAATCATACAGATTATATGAAAGAAGCACAAAAATATGAAGTCACTAAAAATGAACAATTAGACGAAAATTTATCAATAAAAAAAGTTAGCTTAGCTTCACCAGTCTTTAATTATCAAATAACTTATCCAGTTGTAAAAGATAAAAAAATTACTGAGCAATTGTCAAAAGATGTAACAGCAGAAAAAAAAGCATATTTTGAACAAGCACAAATAGATGATAATCCGAATCATTTGAAATTGGCAACAGAAGTAAAATCTACAGGTATTTTAAAAAATAGTTATATGATTAATATCATATCAACGACAACTTCCGATAAAGAAACAAATCAAAAATATTACTCATATATTTATACACCTGAAAATAAATCGTTGATGTCACCATTGGCTATTTTTAGTGATCCTCAACAAGCAAATCAAAAAATTATAGAAGTATTAGCAGCTAATGAAGAAATTTCAAAAAAAATCTCACAAACACAATTTGAAAAAGCGTTAAAAGCAAATGAAAATTTATTTGCCAATTATGAATTGTCATTAAACGAAGATAATGAAGACATCATTACTTTTCATTTTGCAACGAAAGATAATGTTAGTGGTTTAACAACATTATCGACACCATTACGTCCATTGGTTGACTTTATTAAACCAGAATATCGTCATAGTATTGTAAAAAATCCTAATTTTTGGAAACGTGTAGCATTAACTTTCGATGATGGTCCAGATGCGACATTAACACCTAGATTATTAGATATTTTAAAACAATATCATGCTAAGGCGACATTCTTTGAAATTGGTAGCCATGTGATAGGTAATGAAGAAATTATTAAACGTCAAGTTGCTGAAGGACATCAAGTAGCTAATCACACATGGAATCACCCAGCATTAGCTGGACTAAATGATAGTCGTGTTAGTGAACAAGTTAATTCAACAACAGATGTTTTACGTAAAGCAGGTGCCAAAGGTATAATGACTTTACGTCCACCTTATGGTAGTGTTAATGAGCATGTAGCGAGTATTGCAAATATGCCAATTATTATGTGGTCTGTAGATACTGAAGATTGGAAAAATAAAAATTCTAAAATTATTTTAGAACGTGTACAAGCGGGTACAAAAAATGGTGCCATTATATTAATGCACGATATTCATAAAACTTCAGTAGATACTGTACCAGCTGTCATAGAATGGTTGCAATCAGAAGGCTATGAACTAGTCACAGTTAATGAGTTGTTAGGTTTACAAGAAGGACAAGGTAATGGTCAACAATTTTTCAATGCACCAGAACAACAAGAAGTAAGTGTAGAAGAATAATAATAGAAAGAATGGGAAAATGTCTCCCATTCTTTTTATCATTTTACACTTACAAAAAGTAAGCTAATAAATTGATTTATTAAATATATAAATATATAATTAGTATGTAAAACAAAAATGATATATAGGAGATAGCAAAATGCCAAAAAATATTTTATTAGTTGTAGGTTCACTAAGAGAGAAATCATTTAACAAAGTTGTAGCAACTCATGTAGCAGAAGAATTAGCTAAGCATGGTCATTCAACTACATTTTTAGATTATTCTAAACTACCATTATTAAACCAAGATATTGAATTTCCAACACCAACAGAAGTTTCTGAAGTGCGTCAAGAAGTAGAAGCAGCTGATGCAGTGTGGTTTTTCACACCTGAATATAATTCAGCAATTCCAGGTGGTTTAAAAAACTTATTAGATTGGTTATCACGTCATAAAACAAGCGATGCAGTATATGGTCAACCAACAATTATACATGACAAAAAAGCAACAGTTTCATCTGCTGCAGGACATTCTAAAGGTGTGCATGCTAAAAAACAAGTTTTAGATATTATTAAAATGATTAAAATGGATGTTTTACCTGGGGAAGGTAGTGCAATTGAATTACCAAGAGAAGCATTCCAAACTGGGGAATTTGAATTAACAGCTGATCAAAAAACAGAATTGAGTCAACATGTACAACAATTTATTCAATTTTTAGATTAATAACAAATAAAAAAAGAAGGGGGAACCCTTCTTTTTTATTTATCATAATGAATAAAATGGGCTCTTTGTCAAAGAGTGTTGATG
>NZ_JBZXTS010000007.1:0-54435 GCF_058895785.1 Staphylococcus sp. B1(2026) | reverse complement strand
ATTTAATTTTACAACCTATCATATATTAAAGTTAATTGATAATGTTAAATATAATACTTAATTGTAGCGTTTATTCGCATCTATTTTAACATTGAATCTATTAAATAGCTTAATGTTCTCCCTATATAAATGCATTTTTATAACATGAATTGTCACATAAATATTTTCCAATTCAATTTAATGACGAACTTCCCAACTTAAGTCTGATTTAATTTCAGGAATATCATGAATTGTTGTATATTTAGGTGCATACTCATTCTTATTTGTTAATATTGACACAATATAACCTACTATTAGTGACACAGAAATAGAGATTAATGAGTATGCCCAATAGCTAATAATACCTGCTGGTAAAAAATATTTGATAATAATCATTACTAAAGTTGAAACTATTAAAGCCGCATATGCACCTTGCTTATTAGCTTTTTTAAATAAGAATCCAAGAATAAACACACCACCTAATAAACCTAATACTAGACCCATAAAACTATTAAACCACTCATAAGATGATTTAATATCCGAATGTGCCATTATAATAGCTACGACAATTGAAAAAATACCTACAGCTAGTGAAACTATTTGAGCTATCTTTGTACGTCGATTATCTGTCATATTTTTAGAAATTAAATCTTGAATATCTAATGTCCAAGATGTAGCGACTGAATTCAATCCAGTTGAAATTGTAGATTGAGCTGCTGCATAAATTGCTGCTAAAATAATACCTGTCACACCTACTGGTAATTCATAAGCGATAAAATACATAAAAATTTGATCTTGTGGAATTTCACTCGTAGTACTACTTACATTTTGCAATTGATAAAATACATATAATCCCGTACCAATAAAATAAAAAATTGTTGCAATAACTAATGATAACACACCATTAGTGAATAACATTTTATTTAATTTTTTAATATTTTGTGTTGTTGTAAAACGTTGCACTAAATCTTGAGAAGATGCATACGAAGATAACATTGTAAATCCAGAACCTATTATAATTAAAAAGATTGAACTTGATAAAATATTAGGATCAAATAATTTTTCTTCTGAACCAATAAATTTATCTTTGGCTAAAACTTCAGTAATTGCTGAAAATCCACCATCAATATTATTAATTAATACAACTAATGCAACAAGTACCCCCGCAACAAGTACAATACCTTGAATAAAGTCAGTCCATAATACAGACTTCAAACCACCTGTATAAGAATATACTATAGCAATGACACCCATTAAAACAATCAAAATATTAACATCAATACCTGTTAAAATTGACAATCCTGCTGACGGTAAATACATAATAATCGACATTCTGCCTAATTGATAAATAATAAATAACAATGCTGAAATTATACGTAATGCCTTAGAATCAAATCGTTTACCTAAATAATCGTATGCTGTATCTATATCTAGTCTTGCAAAAATAGGTAAAATAAATCGAATGGCTAAAGGTATACCTATAAATAAACCTAATTGTGCAAACCATAAAATCCAACTCCCTGCATATGAATTACCTGCTAAGGCAAGAAAAGAAATTGGACTAAGTAATGTTGCAAAAATAGATACGGATGTAACATACCATGGCACAGAACCATCACCTTTGAAAAATTCTTTACCTTTCATTTCTTTTTTAGAAAAATACAATCCTGCTAATAAAACGACAACTAAATAGATAATTAAAATAATTAAATCTATCATTGTAAATCCTGTTGTTTTCATAAAACAACCTCCTTATCACTATAAAAATTGTTGACGTGTTGCTTGAATTAAAGCTGCTACCGATTTAGCTAAATCTAAATCTTGTGCGGATAATGGCTCTAATGGTAATCTCACTGAACCTATATCAATTGATTCATTCAAACGTAAAACTTCTTTTGCTACTGCATACATATTTGCATGTCCTGATACCATTTTATCAATAATAGTATTAATTGCATATTGTAATTTTTTAGCCTCTATTAATTTATTACTTTGAATAAAATTTTCTAATTTTAAAAACAAGTCAGGCATTACACCATATGTACCACCTATACCACCTTCAGCACCCATCATTCTTCCAGCCAAATATTGTTCGTCTGGCCCATTGAAGACAATATAATTATCTTCTCCAATCATACTAAACTGTTGAATATCTTGTACTGATATTGAAGAATTTTTAACACCTATAACACAAGGATTTTTTTGCATCTCTTTGTACATACTATTAGTCAAATCTACACCTGCTAATTGTGGAATATTATAGATAATAAAATCTGTATTCGGTGCAGCTTTACTAATCATATTCCAATAATTAATGATTGAATAAGACGGTAGTTTAAAATAAATTGGTGGTATTGCTGCAATTGCATCCACGCCAAGACTTTCAGAATGTTGTGCTAACTCAATGCTATCTTTAGTATTATTACAAGCTACATGATTAATAATTGTTAGTTTTCCTCTAGCAGTTGCCATTACAGCCTCAATAATTTTTTTACGATCTTCGACACTTTGATAAATACATTCACCTGAAGAACCATTGACATAAACACCTTTAACACCTTTATCAATAAAATATTGAACGAGTGTCTGTATTCGTTCTGTACTTACTTCACCAGATTCATTATAACAAGCATAAAAAGCTGGGATTATACCTTTGTATTTAGATAAATCTCTCATTCTGTTCTCTCTCCTTCTTATTGTTTTAATTGATTAATAAATCTTTGTGCAATTTCTTTTGGTCTTGTAATCGCACCACCAACAACAACACTTGTGACACCTAAATCATATACTTTCTTCAATTGTTCAGGATAATGAATTTTCCCTTCTGCGATAACAGGAATATTAGCATTGACTAATTTTACCATCAATTCATAGTCGGGTTCATTATTTTGCAAACTGTAAGATGTATATCCTGATAAAGTTGTACCAACAAAATCTACACCTGCTTCAGCAGCAAGTATGCCTTCTTCAAATGTACTTACATCTGCCATTAATAATTGATCTGGATATTTTATTTTAATTTGCTTAATAAATTCATTTATTGATAAGCCATCATAACGTTGACGTTGTGTACAATCTAAAGCAATCACAGCAATCTCTAATTGAGCTAACTCATCAACTTCTTTCATTGTTGCTGTAATAAAAGGCTCATAAGGCGGATAATCTTTTTTTATAATCCCTATAATAGGTAAATTTGTTACTTGCTGTATCGCCTTAATATCTCTCACAGAATTCGCCCTAATACCTACAGCTCCAGCTTGCTCTGCGGCAGTTGCCATAAAAGGCATTAAACTAAATTCATCATGATATAAAGGTTCACCAGGTAAAGCTTGACAAGATATAATCAATCCACCTTGAATTGCTGCTACTAGTTGTTCTTTATTCCATTTAGACATATTATTCCTCTTTTCTAATATCTATAGTTTTTTCTTACTTTATTAATTCAATAATCACAAATAGTATAATAATAATTGAAATGTAATATACTATAACTTCATTTAATTCAATACCGATATTTTTGTATGCGATTACAATTAAAATAATAACAAAAAGCATTATTTATTTCAACCTCTTAGCAAAAGAAAGGGAAGATAAAAAAGGCTTAACACTATAAGATGAAACGCCTTAGTATTAAGCCTTTTTTATGTAATTATTATATATCTGAAAAAAATAATTAGTTTTCTCCACTCTTTTACTTTCATTAACTTAAACGTTGACGTGCATTAGAAGCACGCTTAATAATTTGACCGACAAAATTAATAGATAACATTAAAATTAATATTAATATTGCAGCTGGTAACCAAATCCATAATTTAGTTGTTAAAACTTCTGATTGACTAGCATAACCAACTAATGTTCCTAAACTTGGTGTTGATGTTGGTAAACCAAATCCTAAATAAGTTAAACCTGTTTCAATACCAATATTACCAGCAAAATTAATAACTAAATTAACAATAATAATCGAACTAATATTTGGTAAGATATTGAAAAACATAATTTTCCAATCTGGTGTTCCCATCGTTTTACTTGCATAAACATAATCGCGACGACTTTCTGTTAATGCTTTACTACGTACTAATCTAGCTTTTCCTACCCAATATAATGATGATAGTACAATAATAAACGTAATGGCATTAAATTTAGGAATAATTGTAACTACAACAATAATTAACATTAATGTTGGTAAAATTAAAACAAAATCAATAATACGCATAATGATATTATCAACAATACCACCATAGTACCCTGCTAATAAACCAATTGTTATCCCAATCATGGCAGTTAAAATCGTAATAGAAAAACCAATGAAAATAGAATTTCTGGCACCGATAATCAATTGTCCTAAAATATCACGTCCACCTTTATCAGTTCCTAATAAAAACTCACTATTAGGTTCCGTGTACATATCTAACAAACTTACTTTCATCACTTTATCTTGATCAATAAATAATGACCAAATAAAAATTGTTGCAATAATTGTTACTAAAAATATTAATACTGCTAAACCTAATTTATCTTTTTTAAACTCATTAATATAAACTTGAAAACCTGTTGCTCTTGTATCTACCGCAGCTAATTTATCAACTGGTACAGCAACATCATTATTTTTTTTCTCACTCATGTTCTCTACCTCCTTATTAATCAATACGAATACGCGGATCAACAATTGCCATAATAATATCTGATAATAATGTACCTAAAATATTTAAAAATCCAAATAATAAAACTAATGCTGTAATTACACTGTAATCACGTGACAAAATTGAATTAATAAATAATTGTCCCATACCAGGATATGCAAATATTTGTTCAATAAAAATTGCGCCCCCTAGTAACCCTGTAATTTCATAACCAAAAAAAGCTGCAATTGGTAATAATGAATTTCTTAAAATATGACGTGTGTAAATTTTATTTTCAGGTACACCTTTTGAACGTGCTGTCTTAACATAATCAGATTGCTTAGCATCAATAATTTCATTACGTAAATACTGAATTGTCACTGTAGTAGCTAAAACTGCAAATGTTAATGCCGGTAAAATCATATGGTAAATTCTATTCATGATATAACTAATAGAACCTGGTTCTAAACCAACATCCACTGAACCAGTAGTTGGAAACCAATCTAATCTATAACCAAAAATAAAAATTGATAATAATGCTAAAACAAATGTTGGAATAGCAAAACTTACATAACTATATCCTGTAATCATACGATCTAAGAAAGTATTAGGATAACGACCTGCTAAGACACCTAATGGCACAGCAATCATATATGTAAAAAATAATGTTAATAATGATAAAAAGAATGTATTTTTAGCACGACTTCCAATTAAATCAGCTACTGGCACTTTAAATTGATAACTCTTTCCAAAATCACCTTGCAACGCATTAACAATCCAATTCTTGTATTGTACATACCATGGATCATAAAAACCAGCTTGTACTCTCAATTCTTCAATTCTTGATGGATCCGTTGTTGGCGTAATTAAACCTGTAAAAGGATCTCCTGGCATCAATTTAGCTAATAAAAATACTAGCATACTTAAAATTACTAATTGAGGAATCATAATCAATAATCGTCTTAATATTGTTTTCCACATTTTAATTGCCTCCTTTCGGTTTTAATGCCACTTGATGTGTATCACTTATTGATACTAAATCATAAACACGACCATCATCATAATAATATTCATTATATTGTGCTTGATATTTAGCGGCAACTTCTTGACGTATTTTAATACGCTCTTGTCGACCTTGTGGATCAATCTCTGGAATAGCAGCAATAAGTCTTTGCGTGTAAATATGTTGTGGATGATTATAAATATCTTCTTTTGCACCAAATTCAACAAAACGACCATTATGCATAATCGCAATATTATCACACATATGTCTTACGACACCTAAATCATGTGAAATGAATAGATAACTTAATCCAAATTCTTTCTGAATTTCTTTCATATAATTTAACACTTGTGCTTGAACTGATAAATCCAAAGCTGAAACGGGTTCATCTGCTATAATTAATTTCGGTTTTAAGGCTAATGCACGTGCTACTCCTAGACGTTGACGTTGTCCACCTGAAAATTCATGTGGGTATTTATAATACGCATCTTTAGGCATCCCTACTATATCAAGTAACTCGAAAGTTCTACGTCGTAATTCTTCCGGTGAGATATCTTCAAAATTCAAAATAGGTTCTGCAATAATATCAGCAACACGCTTACGTGGATTCAAGCTAGACATAGAATCTTGGAAAATCATTTGTACATCTTTATTAAATGTTGATTTTCTATTTTTCAATTCTTTAGTTACATCTTTTCCTTGATAGATAATTTGACCACTATGTAATTTCTCTAAACCTATAATTGCTTTACCTGTTGTTGATTTTCCTGATCCTGATTCACCAACTAAACCATAAGTTTTCCCTTCTTCAATAACAAAGCTTACACCATCTACTGCTTTTACTTGATCAACAACTAAATTAAAAAATCCGCCTCTAATAGGATAATATACTTTTAAATCTTTTACTTCTAATAATGACATTAAATAACCTCCTCATCCCTAAATTTGAATGTTTTATAACATGAACAACGTACAAAATGTTCATCGTTTATTTGATGTAATTGTGGATCTTTTTCATGTGCTTCTTCAGGTATCCAACTAATACGTGGTGCAAATCTGCATCCTGTTCTTTGCATTTTCTTTAAAGATGGCACGACACCCTCTATTACACTTAAATGCTCTGCACCAACTTGTGGAATGGCATCTAATAACATTCTAGTATACGGATGTTTCGGATTTGAAAATAATTCTTGTACTGGTGCAATTTCTACAATCTGACCACCATACATTACAGCAACACGATCAGCCATTTCTGCAACTACTCCTAAATCATGCGTAATCAAAATAATACCTGATTTTGTTTCGGCTTGAATATCTTTTAATAAAGTTAAAATTTGCGCTTGAATAGTTACATCTAATGCAGTTGTAGGTTCGTCTGCAATAATCAATCTAGGTTTGCAAGCAATTGCTAAAGCAATCATTACACGTTGACGCATTCCTCCAGATAATTCATGTGGAAACTGTTTAGCCACACGTTCAGGGTTAAAAATACCTACTTGTGACAATAATTCAATTACACGTGCATTTATTTGTTGATTATTCAAACCTGTATGATATTTTAATGTTTCTGCAATCTGCTCTTCAATACGCATTAATGGATTTAAAGCTGATAGTGGATCTTGAAAAATCATACCTATATCTTTACCACGAATACTATCAAATTCATGAGTTGTTATATTTAATAAATTTTTATCATTAAAACAAATTTCACCTGTTGATTTAGTATGTACTGGATCGTGTAAACCCATTATTGTTGTTGCCAGAGTACTTTTTCCACATCCTGACTCACCTACAATTGCTAAAATTTCATTTTCATTCAAATCTATACTTACATTATCAACAGCATTGTAAAATTCACCTTCTATTGTAAAAGCTGTTGATACATCCTTAATTTCTAAAATTTTTGCCATCTAATCACTCCTCGAAAAGTTGTTAATAAAAATATTATACCATAGTAAAAAAATACATACAAAACAAATTTAAAAATTTTCTGTATATTTTGACAATGAAATAAAATATCAATTGTACGCTCTAAGAAATTCAATTGATATCTTTTTATTTTATACATCAAGCATTAATTAAATTACATACTCTTATTTCGATTCTATACGATTATACAAACTAATCAATACCGATTCTAAAGTTGGTTCTTTTACTTTTAAACTAATAATCAGACTTATACCATAAAAATAGATAAAACTAACTTCTATTTTTCGAGAAATTAGTTTCTATCTATTATTATTTATTATTTATTTTCGCTTTAAAATTTTCACTTTCTATCGTATATCTCGGTCTATTTTTTACTTCTTTAAAAATTTTTCCGATATATTCACCTACAATACCCAAAGCAATTAGTTGAATGCCTCCTACGACCCATATCGAAATCATTAGTGAAGACCACCCATGCGTAGTTTTTCCAGAAAAATAAGCAATAATTGTATAAATCAATAATAAAATACCAATAAAAGCTGTAATGAAACCAGCGTAAGTAACTAATCTAATCGGCATAATTGAAAATGATGTTATACCATCAAAAGCAAATGAAATCATTCTTTTTAGTGGATATTTACTCTCACCAGCAAAACGTTCTGCTCTTTCATAATATACAATTGCAGATTGTAAACCTACTAAAGGTACAACACCACGGATAAACATATTATGTTCTGGATACTCAAAAAATATATTTAATGCACGTTGATTCATTAAACGATAGTCTGCATGATTATGTATAATATCAGCACCTAGTAATTTCATAATTTTATAATAAGCTTCTGCTGTTGTACGTTTAAACCAAGTATCAGTTGTTCTTTTAGATCTTACGCCATAGACAATATCATTACCTTGATTATATTTTTCAATCATTTCAATCATCGTTTCTGGATCATCTTGTAAATCAGCATCAATAGATATCGCAATATCTACTGAGTGTCGAACCGTATCTAAACCTGCTAATAATGCATTTTGATGCCCAAAATTTCTGGATAAATTAATACCAGTAATTTGATCATTTTCATCAGATAATTGTTGTATAATTTGCCATGTTGTATCTTTCGAACCATCATTAACATAAACTATTTTTGATTTACTAGAGATTTTCTCCTGATGAATCATTCGATTCAGTAAAGTTATTAATTTTTCAGTTGTATACATTAATACTTCTTGTTCGTTATAACAAGGTACAACAATAGCTAAAATCGGATTACTTTTATTCATCTAATCTCCTTCTTTTCTAATATACTTGCAATACAAACTGGTAACATTGGGTAAATTATCATCATATATCTCGGTGATGATTCCCACATTATAAAAAATAAAATACAACCTATAAGAAAAACTTGATAAATCAATACAACAAGATTAACTCTCTTATTAAGTAATTGACTGCTAGACATAACTATGATGGATAGATAAATAATAAACTGTACATACTGCATATAACTGTATACATATTTACTGCTTACCCATGTATTTATTTGTGGATCATTTGCTAAATCATGTAATGTTTTCGTCGTTTTTAAGTCCCCAGTTCCCCAAGACACTGTTAATTTATCTATAATAAATTGACTAAGTTGCTGCTTATCTATTAACTTATGTATCCTCTCTTTAAATAATCGTCTTTTAATAACTTTCAATTCATCAATTGATTGATTTTGCACAAATAAAATTTCATTACTTTGTTTAACATCCGAGAAGTTCCAACTCCCTACTGCTTGAGATAAATCTTGATAATTATCAACTTTGTCTAAATAATTACTCTCTATTCCCATTGCTAGATAATGTTCCACTGGTACTCTTTTCTGTTCTTGATAAAAATATTGATTAGTAAAATGATTATCTACTATTTTCCAAGAGATAAAAATAGATGCTATTGCTACTATTGTAATCATAATCAGACCTTTATCATGTTTTTTTAATGTCATAATTAAACATAATATCATTGCAATGCTAAAAATAATCAATGTTAATTTGATAATTATCGCTAATGCAGTTGCCATGCCTAATAACATTGCCCACAACATTTTCCAGTATGACTGCTTACTCTGCAATAATTTTATTAAACAAAAAATGGTAAGCAAGTTAAAAAATAATGACACTGTATCAGTATAAAAATTAAATACATGTAACCACACAGACATGAGTAATATTAGCAATTGACTAAATATAATACAAATTAATCTATTCAATAATATTTGCTTCAATGTGTGATACATTAATAAAATCGTCATGCCATAAATAGCGATCGATACATTGATTAAATGATCTATATTTAAACTTCCTGATAATTTAACAATACTTAAATATATTAATGCTAGCGGAAAATTATTATGATAAAAATTCAAGTAATTGTCTTCAATCATACCTGTCAGTAATAATGACTGAATATTCTTTAAAATAATCATCGAATCATCTACGAATTGAAAATGATAATTTTGATTTAAATGATATAAATAAATCGTAAATAGTAATACTTCTAAATAGAATACGATATCTATATATTTATATTTTTTATATCTAAATAAAAGTTTTATTAAAATTGCTAATAGTATGACTGTAACTAATGCTAGTAGAAATAAATAAATATTTAATTGTATAATATCATCAGCTGTTGATAATGACCGATAGACAGATAAAGTAATTTCTAAATTTGGATAATAAGTACTAAGTATAATAAAAGTAAAAAATGAAACAATAATTACTATAGAAACTAGTTTGCTACACACATGTAACCATCTATTTTGATTAATTATCATTATATTCTCCTCTTATTTTAAAATTTGATTGATAACCATTTGACCTTCTTTATTAAATTCTACACCATCTATGGTATACATAAAATTCAAATCGTCTTCTTTTGACAATTGTTCATTTAAATTTAACCATTGGCAGGTATATTGTGTAGCTAATTGTTGCAACATATCATTTGCTTCTTTAATGTGCTGATTATTAATTTCCATTCTAAATAATGTGTAAATAATTGATATCATTGTTAATTTCACTTCATATTGTTTACATATATCAACAATCGTTAGCATAGACTGTCTAAGTGATTTAATTGTAGCACCACAAATCAAATCATTAATCCCTAATGATATTGTTATATGTTTAATTTGTGGATTATTATTTAATAAATGTTCTAAATGTTCTGCTACTAAATGAGCAGTTAAACCTTGTACTGTTATATTAGTATAATGCTTGTGATTGAAAAAATTCAAACGTTGATCAGTCAATATAACATTTGATTTTATATCGTGCTCATTATAATTTAAAAATTGTTGACTTTGCAATTCACGATAACGTTGATCTCTCCACTGATGATTAAAATATATCTGTCCTAAAACACTTTTAAAAGTTGTTAAATCATCGACATCAAATGAACTTTCATGAGGTGTTATTAAGGCACGTGTACCTTCAGTAAAAAATGAATCGTGTGCTAAATAATCTTTTTTCTTAACTAAATATATATTACCGTTTGAATAATATATTGTTTCTTGCGCTTGACGACGATAATTTGTATCTACGCCAAACATATCTACTGGACATCCTTTATCATCAATTGTTGTAAATAAATTTGTTGATTTTTCTGACTCTGAAAAACTAACGACAGAAGTACAACCTTCTGAATTCATATATAAATCAAAAGCATTATTAATATCTTCTGCTGTTCTTAGAGGAGATGTTGGTTGTAATAACATAAACAATTGTTCATCATCAAAATCTTGTAAAAAATATTTTAATACATCTAAAGATGTTGATGTGTCTGTTGCTAAATGTGCTGGTCTCAAAATAACATTGACCGGACGCATCGTCTCTATAATTTCTTTATATTGTTGTGAATCAGTAGATACATAAATATCTTGTGGTCTAAATTTTCCAGATGCTATCGCAACATCAATTGAATGAATTAACATTGGTTTTCCCATTAAATATAACATATTTTTATTTGGTAAACCTTTCGAACCTGCACGTGCTGTAATAATACAAATTGGGTGTTTTTTCATAATTATTCCTTTCTATTTGTTAAAATCTTTCAAAAACGAAGGGTCCGTATTAACTTTATGTTGAGCTTTAATTTGATCAATTGCACTAGTACAAATACCTATTGCATAGTCAAATTCAACATCTATTAACTCCAACAATTCACTAGGAAAACTGCCAGCTAATTCAATGACATTATCAAAATGATATGTAGTTAATTCTCTTGGATGACGTTTCAAAAATACTTGATAATTTGATTGGTACTCATCAACAATTTTCTGATATCTTTCTATTTTTTCTTGTTCTGTCATATAATTATCTTCTGATAAAGGTTGTGTTAAAATAATAATAGCTTGAGATTTATTATGTAAATGCTCTATCGCATCTTTTAATGCTTTGTTAGAAAATACGCGAATAATTTCTTTTTTATCTTCAGTAGTCAGACTATCAATCCAACTTTGTAATGGTAATGTCATTAATTTTTCTTCAGGAAACATTGGAAAATTATGAGGATATTGAACTAATATTTTTTTTATTTTATTAGAATGCATAAATTGTTCATCAAAACCATAAAACATACGTTTAACTTTTAAACTTAATTTACTAGGTTTTGGATATAAATGAATAGTTGTTCCTTCTTCTACTAAAATAATATTGTCAGCGTATTGATACCAAAAATTAGATAAAGAAATTAACGTATGTGTATTCCAAGGAAATAAATAAATAGTATCTTCAGATGATACTTTTAAAGATTTAATTGTTAAATAATCTTTAATTTTTTCAATCATCAATAAATCTAATGGTACTGATCTTTTACGAATAATCACATCTTCTACTACTGTTATTTTTTCTAAATTAGATTTAATACTTTCAAAAAAATTTTCATTAGGTGGATCATTAGTAGTTAAATAAAATTTAACATTATTTATATGATGTTTTTTTATTAATAATAAACTTAAATAAACATGGTAAGGACTTGCACATACAAAATAATTATTCACATTATTCTCCTATTTCATTAAATCATTAGATAATCCTAATTGATATTTTTCATTAATGGCATCAAGTGTTTGACATTCTGCTAAACTCTTATTGAATTTTTCTAATTGAATAAAGTTCACAATAATTTCACTGCTCATAATATATTGTTGACGAACTGATTCTGGTAAACGTTCAATATCTACATTCTCTAGTTCTTTAGCTAATTTATCAAATTTATTAATATTATCTTGATGAATGACTTGATAAACATTTATATACTGTTGTTGTAATGTTTCTATTTGTTGTTGTTTAATATCTTGCGCTATTGATGAATCACTTTTTATTTGATTGATCTCATTTTCAAGATGATGAAGCTTTAATTGTTGTTCTTCAGTCACTATATCATATTGATATACTTGCTTTATTTCATTAATATTTGAATGCGTATTTAAGTGTAGTTGAGGAGTGTATACTGTTGGATTTGGCAATTGACAACCTGTTAATAACATCGTTAATAAAATAGTTAAACTTTTTTCTTTCATTATTCTCCCCTAGTCATTTAATTGGATAATATAAATCGAATGATTTAATGTTGCATCTTCTAATGTGTCTACCACTTGACCATTGTAATACTTACAAATAACTGTTGTCAAAAAATGATTATTTGTTACAAAATAATTAACTTTATCTTTACGTAATTGTTCTAAAGATAATTCTTTCTCATTAAACTTATACAAATAAATATTTTTATTAATACCTACTATAGCATCACCAAAATTATAATGCAAAAACCTTTCTTCATCAGCACCTTTAGTAGCAAAAATACGAGTAAAATGTTGTCCTTTAGCACTAAATTCTGAACGAAAAGCCACTGTAATAGGTTTATCTCTTGATATTTTTTGAAATTTTAGAGCTAATTGTTCAGTTAATGGATGAACTTTATATGGTTGTAATATCGCTGCTGGACTAAATATACGTTGTTCTTCAAGTATGTATATTCGTGTTGTTTTTGCATAAAAATAAATTATCATAACTACTAAAATTGCAAAATATTGCCATTTTATTTGTTTATACGTTTGATTTAATAAAGCAATCCATGCATATATCATGACAAAAAGTGAAACAGATTCTAAAAGTCTCCTAAATGAAAAATTCAATGTATTGTACATAATATTGTTAACAACAGGTATTAATCCTAAAAACATAATAAATAGAGGTAGCCCTATAATAATCATTTCATTTCTCGATAATTTATTTTTCGAAATTTGAATTATAAAATAGCTCACTGATATTAATAAAATTGGTAATCTCACATTGAAAAAATTAGTAAAGATATCTTTCTCTGTTTCTGCAGCAGGTATTTCAGCAATATAATTAAACATAGTAAATTGCCTTGTGATCATATATGAAAACACAAATAACACAACTACAATAATACTTAATAATAAACTATAACTTGCTATAGCATATCTCATTTTGTATTCCTTATAATATAACCATATCAAACCTGATAAAATATATGTAATACTTGAGAAAACAATAATTCCATTAGAAAACCCTATAAAAGTAATAGGTAATAACATCATCATTACTAAATATCGTTTATCATTTAAACTATTAACGAGTATCACTAATAAAAGTGGTAAAAATGAAGTCGCTACAACTACATTCCCATACCATGTCATATAAAGAGTTTTTACTAATTCTGATTGAATATAGCCAAAAATAACAAAAATAAGTAATCCAAAAATATAATATTTATTTTGCTTCTTCTTAATCAGTCTCAACACTTCATCAAAACTCATAATAAAAATCATATGCACCAATACTGGAATGTACTTGTGTGCTAATGTCATAGTATGAATATGAAATACTTTGCTCATAAATGACCAAAATAATTCCCAAACGACTAATTTTTCTTGTATTGGCACAATTTGATTTTGATAAACAAAATGTTGTTGAAATAAATGCTGTACATCTATAGATTTTAAAGCTTTAGCTGAATAGAAATAATCATCCCAAACAGCACCTGTATGATTTGTCCAAAAAATAGTTGATGTATTAAACCACGAAAATGCTACATAAATTAAAAATACAACATATAATGGCCAATATTTATATACTTTATTTTTAAATGCTACGATTGACCACTCACGATGATATTGATAATAATAAAAATATAGATATACTACTGCACCTAAACTTACGCCATGAAATAATAGTTGACTATAATAATATGCTTTCCATGATAATCCTAACAAAGTAAATGGAATACTCATGATATTAAATACAGCAAAATATGCAATAAATCCTAGTAGTAAATGATGATGCCAAGATAAATTTAAACGTTTTGCTAATAATTGACCTAATAACCATAAAAATGGTAAAAAAATAATTAAAAATTGCATAATATGTTCACCTTAATATATCCTTGTTGAAATTTCTTCTAAAAGATAATCATAAATTAATGAACTTACTATTGTTTCATTATGTTTAATTGTACCATCTTTTTGTTTTATAAATACTTGGCTATCAGTTAAAACAGTAATACCCATATCTTCTAATTTTTGATAATCTGCTTCAACAATTTCTTGATGATTAGCTTCATACTTTTGTTTAATTTCTTCTTTAAATGGTTCACTATTAATAATGATTGCATCTAAAATATGTCCACCTAAATGGTCATTTAATACACGTGCATGATCACTCGCACTATAACCATCAGTTTCACCTTGTTGCGTCATAATATTACATATATATAATTTCTTCGCTTTACTATTAGCAATTAATTTTGCCATATCTTTCACTACTACATTAGGTAGTACTGAAGTAAATAAACTTCCGGGTCCTAAAGTAATTAAATCAGCTTCTTCTATAGCTTGTATTACTTCATCCATTGGTCTCAAATATTTTGGTGTAACAAAAACTCGTTTAATAGCTCTTTGATCAGCTGTAATATTCGATTCGCCTATAATCTCGCTATCATCTGACATAATCGCATGTAAGACAGGTGCAAATTTCGTGGTCGGTAATACTGTCCCTTTAATATTTAAAACTTTAGACAATTCTTTTACCGCATGTCCAAAATCGTTCATAATATCAGTTAACGCGGCTAACATCAAATTACCTACTGGATGACCTTCTACACTTCCTGAGTTTTTATCAAAACGATATTGAAACAATTGTTCTATCAAAGGTTCTACGTCTGACAATGCAGCCATAACATTACGAATATCTCCAGGAGGCGGCATTTGCATTTTATTTCTAATTTCTCCTGAACTACCACCATCATCAGTCACTGTAACAATCGCTGTGATATCTATAGGATACTGCTTTAAACCTCGTAATAAAACTGATAGTCCTGTTCCTCCACCAATAGACACAACTTTTAATTTTTGTCTTTCTTTTATCTTCTTCATCCTATATCACCTACTTTTGCATCACGATGATGACTGTATACTGTATAGTTTTTTGATAAATCCATAGTTAATTTTCTAGCGATTGACACTGATCGATGTTGTCCCCCTGTACAGCCAATTGCAATAATCACTTGAGATCTACCTTCTTTTTTAAATTGTGGCAACATAAAACCTATTAAATCCAATAATTTGTGATAAAATGTTTGTGCAGTTTCAAAACTCATTACATAATTATATACATCATCATGTAATCCTGTTAACATTCTCAATTCTGACACATAAAAAGGATTAGGTAAAAATCTAACATCAAAAACTAAATCCGCGTCAATTGGCGCATGATGTTTAAAACCAAAACTCATCACCGTAATTGAAAAAGGTGTTGATTGTGTGGTTGTAAAATCAGAAATAATTTGATTTTTTAAATCACGTGGATTTAAACTAGTTGTATCATAAATGTGTTGAGAAAAATGTTTCACATTAGCTAGTAATCGTTTTTCTAATTCGATACCTTCTGTAATATTACTTGTTGGGGCCAATGGATGCGAACGCCTTGTTTCTTTATATCTAGATACTAAAACTTCATCACTCGCTTCTAAATAAATAACTCTTAATAAAATATGTGCTTGTTGGCTTAATTGTTCTAAAATAGGATGCACTTCATCAAAAAAATCTCTCGCTCTTAAATCAATACCCAATGCAATTTTATTTATTTCCGTTGTATCTGTCATTTCAATAAACCTAGGAATCAACATTGGTGGTAGATTGTCTACACAATAATACCCTAAATCTTCTAATGTTTGAATAGCTACTGTTTTTCCAGCACCACTCATTCCTGTCACAATCGTGATTTGTTTATTAGTATCATTCATGATGATTTCCCCCTTACCATTATAATAAGCATAAACTACTACTATTATACCATACCAACAGATAAAACTAAAAATTCAAGATAATAACTAAGCTATTCACAATAAAATAAAAAATAAGACAAATAATTAATTTTTAAATCAGTTATATGTCTCTTCAATATAAATAATGTATCTTAATTTAAAAAGATAACTACTACCAACTAAATACATTAATATATTTAATTGATACTAGTTATATTTATTTTATTAACACTCTATTAAAATACTATATGTCTACATCATCTCAATTTTATGAATCGTTCTCGCTAAACTCGCACTTGATATATCTAATAATTGTTCAACTATTTTTTTATCAGCACCATGCTTCACTAATAATGCTCCGATATATAAATTTTCTTTACGAATAATTGGCTTTGTTTTCTTTATAAATTGTATGAATTGATCAATTGCTTGTGTCGCTTGACCTAAACTTAACAATTTATTACCTAATGCTAAACTTACAAAATCTTTTCCTATAGTCGCATATTTATTTAAACTTTCATCAGATTCAAAACGATGATTTACTTCTTCCATGTAAGATAAAATAACTTTCGCTTGTGTATAATCAACTAAAATAAGTAAAAAGAAATTATCTATTATGAAATTCTGATATGATTCATAATCATGATTATTATAAATATCATCTATAATCAAATACGCTTGTTGACTGGTAAATGCCATATTAACTAATGGATGTGCTACAATTGCTTTATTTCCATATGGAAAGGCAATTGTCAATGATAAATTTCCAGTTGTTAATTTTCTATCATTATCTGTGAAAAATTTATGAAATTGTCGTTTTTTTTGTTCTCTCCAAGGTAATATTTCAATTGTCGTTTTATTACACGATACTAGCTCTCCTAAAACAATAAATGGTTTACCTAAACTTATCAAACGATTTCTCACAATAGCATCTGTACAAAGATTAATCTCTTCATTTAGAAAATTTTCCCAATTTCTAGGTTCATATATATAACCATACCACCAGACAAACGCCCATTTGATATGTCCATAATTAGATTCTTGAATACCTAATTCTGCCATTTTTTTATATAGTATTTTTTGACGTTCTTCATCTTGTTCTAATAATTGTAATTGTTGCTCGTTAAATTTTTTAAATAATTGTTCTACTTTCAATGTAATTGGATGTAAATCATTCTTTTTTCTTTTCACAATCAGTTCAACTCCTAATTCAATTCTTTTTTTACTAATCCATGATGAAAAGCATAAATTACTGCTTGTGTTCGGTCATCAACATCTAATTTATTTAGAATATTTGATACATGTGTTTTAACTGTTTTTAATGCAATAATTAATTCATCTGCAATTTCTTGATTTGAATAACCTTTAGAAATTAATAATAAAATTTCCATTTCTCGATTAGTCAATTCATCATGATATTGTGGTTGTGCTTGTTTAGTTAATTTTCTCATCATTTTAGCAGCAACTTCAGTTTCTAAAACAACATCGCCTTTTACTGTTTTTCGAATCGCTTCTGCAATCTCTTTAGCTGAAGAAGTTTTTAATAAATAACTTGTAGCACCCGCTTCAAGTGCTGGATAAACTTTATCATCATCTAAAAAGCTTGTGACAATAATAATTTTAGCTTCAGGCCATGCTTTAATTATTTCTTTTGTAGCAGTAATACCATCCATTTTTTCCATAACAAGATCCATCAAAATTACATCTGGTTTTAAAGACAATACAATATCTACACCTTCTTGCCCGTCACTTGCTTCACCTATTACTTCAATATCATCTTGCATAGATAAATAACTTGAAATACCGATACGTACCATTTCATGATCATCGACAAATACAACCTTTATCATAAATATACTCCTTACAAATTAATTTTTTCTGTTGATTGGGTAACTGGCAATTTAATTTCTATTCTTGTACCTACATTAGGATAAGTAACAACTCGATAATCCGCACCAATTTCAAGCGCTCTTTCTTTCATTGTTTTCAAACCATAGGATGTCATTTTTTCATCATTCATTTCAAAACCAACACCATCATCTTTAATTCTTAATAAGATCACTTGTGTTAATCTTGAAAGTTCAATTTCTACATGATGAGCGTGAGCATGTCTCAAAATATTCGATAATGCTTCTTGTAAAATACGATATAAATGATCTTCCACACCACTCTCTAACTGAATTGTTTCATCAATTTGCCAATGTATATTTATTGAAGATTTAATTTGTAATTCACGTAAAAAATCAACTATACCTTCAGGTAAAGTTTTATTTTTCAAGTCCATAGGTCTAAGATGCAATAATAAAGCACGCATTTCCATTTGTGTATCTTGTACAATTTTTTCTACACGCTCAACTTGCTTATATTGTGGATTCTTTTCACTTGTTTGTTCTCTTAAAGCAGACAACATCATACTGGCTGCAAATAATTGTTGTGATACTGAATCATGCAACTCTCTAGCCAATCTTGAGCGTTCTTGTTTAATAATTTCTTCAGCTTTTATTTGTGATAAACTTTTATTATTAACAATATTTTGTTGAATTTCAGCACCTACTCTAATTTTTTTGGCAATTCTTCTAAGTGCATTTAATACATAATGAGTTTCCTGATAAACTTCAATTTTTCCAGGTATAACTAAATTTTTTCCTTGTTCAACTATTTTTACACTTTGTTGCAATAATTCAAATTGTTCATTCAATTTATAAGATATGGACAAACTAAAAATTATCACAATTAAATACATAATAAATATTATCCCTAAAATATTTAACCACTGTTCTTGAATAAGTAAAACTAAAGACATTAAGCGATGCTCTTTAGCTACAATTACAATTGCCGATAATAATGTCGCACCTAATGTTACAGAAATAAAAATCAATAAATATATCATAATTCTACGATATAAACTCACTGTGTAATCACCTCAACATCTCCAATAAAACTAGATACAAAAATATGTACAGTATATTTTTGTTGATGATATTTTGGTGATTGATATGTACATTGTCCATTAATAATTTCACGATGCAAATCATTTTGTGTAAAAAACTTACCATATGTTGTACTAAAATATAATTTCACACCATAATTAGGTGGCGTTGTAATAACAGTTTTTCCTAAAAAATTTCTTACATGAATCACACTTTTTGATTCACTAATAGCTGCATTTGTCATATCAATTTGAATATCACCAATTAAATGATGAATAATTACATCATCCCATTTATAAATTTCAGTATCTTGATTATTTTTATAATGTAATGGTCGGTTAACTATTGTAATGTCATCATTTCTAACTTCTGATCTTAAAGGAAAATTAATAGCTCTAATCATTAAAGGTTTTTTCATACTCATGACTAGCGTAATAATTGAAAAAACGCCTCCTATAAAAATAATCCAACGGGAAAAAGGATTTTCTAGTGACCATAACAAAATTGCTAATGTTCCTACAGCAATACTGATTAATCCTCTTATCTGTTCTCTATTTTTTAAACCATAACCTAAAAGTATAATACTTAAAATAATGACTAATAACGAAATAGGTTGATAAAATACAAATGCAATATGTGATAATATCATAAAAATTAATAAAATAATATATAAATTAGTTTGAGGCTGTAATGTTTTATATTTATTAATTACTCTTTTTAGAAAAGACAATTGTGTCATATCATTTTTATTTTTTTCCATACCATCACCCCATTAAACTATCTTTTTCATTGATTAGATAATTTAGTTAATATTATTGGTTCTCCCTTTTGCACAACAATTGTATGTTCATATTGAGCTACAAACGAACCATCTTCAGTAACAAATTCCCAATCATCTCTTGAACCATTAATGACAGTAGTTGCTTTAGTTGAAACAAATGGTTCAACAGCTAAACACATGCCTTCTTGTAAAATTGTATTTTCCCATGCATCATAATAATTTAAAACATGTTCAGGTGCTTCATGTAATTTTTGACCTATACCATGACCGGTTAAATTTTTAATCACTTTTAAGCCATTTGCATGAATCTCTTTAGCGATAGCTTTTCCAACTTGATTCAATTTTGTACCTGCTTTAGCTTTTTTCATACCTTCATAAAATGCCTTTTCTGCAATATCACATACAAGTTGTTTTTTATTATCATCCACTTTACCAACTACAAATGAAACACCTGTATCTGCATAAAAACCATCTTTACAACCTGATACATCAATATTAATTAAATCGCCTTCTTGTAAGATGACATTATCAGATGGAATACCATGTGCAACTTGATCATTAATTGAAATACATGTATAGCCTGGAAAGTCATATTCTGTAATTGGTGCTGATTTAGCATCAAGTTCTTTAAAACGTTGTCCTGCATACTCATCTAATGCTTTGGTAGTAATGCCTACTTTAGCCATATTTTTCAATTCATCAAGAATTATTCCACATATTTGACCAATTTCTTTCATTTTTTCTAATTGCTCTGTTGTTTTAATAATCATCTAATCTACCTCAAGTTATTTTTTATATTTAATTATAGCATATTTTAAATATTAATGGCTATGCCAATGCTATCCAAAAACGTTCTACAATAGTTCCATCATCTATTATAACTTCATTTTCTAATTGACCAGATAAACTTCTAATTGTTTTGCTAGAAGCAATATTATCTTTATCACATGTAATTAACACACGATTAAATCCTAATTCTTTATAAATCTCTAGTGCATATTTAAGTTGTAATTTTGCCATTCCTTTTCTTCTAAATTGTGGATGTATCGAATAACCTATATGTCCACCTTCTTTAAATAAATAGTCATTCAATTCTAATCTACAATTAATCATGCCTATGACTTCGTCAGTTTCTATATTAACTAATAAAAATTGATATGCTGGCACAAAATTCTTCGGACAAGTATTACGATGCTCCATTAATGAACAATATTCAATCCATTCTTGCATATTTCTATAATTAAAAATATTACTTGTTCCATGTAAAAATTCATTAGTTTTGTTAAAAGCATCTTTATATTTTAATAAACTAGCTTCATATTTTATACTCGGTTTAACTAAAATAATAGACATTTATTCCCTCCATTATTAGCTTTATTTTATAAAATTATACTATATGCTACATGACTAATCTATTATTTTTTATTTTTCATTAGTTGATAAACCTTTTGTGCATAATTAATTCTCTTATCTAAAACTTCAATGCCCGCTCTTTCAAAACATCGTGTAAAATGCTGTGTTGCTTCATGAATTGATGTAACTTTTTTAAATCGTGGCTCATTTATTAAAATATATGTTGTGCTATCATAATTAGGATTTGTCATTTCTAAATATGCATATAACAATTGTGTTTCAATTGAAAACGGATCTTTATTTTTGGAAGTTGCCCAATCATAAAGTTTATCAAAACGATTATCTGATGCCCCTATATAATTGCCATTAAGTTCTTTTCTTCTACTTTCCCATTGGAAAATTCCACGTGCTGGACCACCAACTTGTTGCATTTTAGGATCTAATTCCGGACCACTTTCAGCCATTGCTGAACCAATAATTCCTGCTACTGCTTCATCTGTATAACCTTTTGATTTAAAAAAGAACCACATTTTTTCAATATTGTTATTTCCTTTCAATTCATCATTTGAACAGTTTTGTTGATTATTTATAGTATTTTTAATTTTACTTGTCACTTTAAAATATCCATCCTGCTCTAAATGCTCTTT
Source organism: Staphylococcus sp. B1(2026) (assembly GCF_058895785.1). NCBI lineage: Bacteria > Bacillati > Bacillota > Bacilli > Caryophanales > Staphylococcaceae > Staphylococcus > Staphylococcus sp. B1(2026). Next base: position 31,857 of record NZ_JBZXTS010000007.1, on the reverse strand, counting down.
TCCAAATATTGGACTTGGATCAATGTCAGATAAAAATTTTGATGTTTTTCTTATTTCAAAATGTACATGATAAATCCCATTTGTTCTACCACTATTCCCCATAATAGCTAGTACTGTACCTTGTGTAACTTTATCACCTAGACTAACTTTTATTGAATTTGGTTTTAAATGACCATAATACGCATATTCTTGTTCATTATGTTTAATTAATATTCAATAACCACCAATGTCATCATAGCCTATTTCATCCACTTTACCTTGTTTCACACTTAATAAAGGTGTATTAGCCAAACCATCTTCATCTCCTACTGCCTGTAAATCTACACCTGTATGTCTTCCACTTTGTTCATATAAACTCGCACCATCTCCTAATGCTCATGGTGTTTTTCCCCATGGTTGTAAAACTCGATAATCTTTTGGAAATATATGTCCACCACTATTAATTACTTGTGCATCTGTATTACATACATTTGATTTTGTTGTTGTAAGAAAACCAATATATATGAAAAAGAAAAATAAACTCATGTACAGACAAATACTTATTATGCAATACTTTAAATATTTTAAACTCATAATTAATAGTTTCCTTTAGTGATGTTTAATAAGGCTTGTATTTTAGATAGTTCTGAATTAGTATTATTTTTTATATAGAGTAATCCTCCTGAAGTTATACTATATAATATTCTTTTATTTCTGTAGATAATGATATTAATAATTATCATTATTAGAGATGTCAAAATATAATTCGTAATACCTAATTCTAATGGAATAATTTTAGCAAGAATTTGTGTAGTAATAAATAAAATAATTGTTAGTAAAATAAACAATGTTTTGATAATGAATAAAGACAGAAAAATGATACATCCTTTTAATACTTTGTCGCTGAACAAGTTTAATAATGATAAAACAAGAAAGAAAGGAAAAATGATGATAAAAATCAAAATTAAAATATCAATCACTAAGTTAGATGTAGCTAAAGTAAAAAATGGAATAGCTACTAATAAAGTTAATATAGGAGAGATAAATGAAATAATAAATTTTAAATCTAATAGTTTAGATTGCATATAAATATTATGATATTCTGTGATTTCTTGTTCAATATTTGTTTTCACTTGTTCTGTGTATTTTTCACTAGTAATATCTAAGGTTAAAAATTTTTCTACTCGTTGCAAACCTATTTTATTAACATCTACTGTGCCATAATTTATTGCTAAATAAGGTTTTAATAAAGTTAATTCATAAAATTGTTGTCGTAAATAATTAGTATGTTGATGAGTAGATTGATTAATATGCGTATATGTACTCATTGTTGTCATAATAGTGGTTTGTACTTCGTGTGAAATATGATTAATCGTTGACATTAGTGTATTTGCATTATTAAGCCATATGCTACCAAAAGTAATAATTAAAATCATTTTAACAAATTGTACAATACCTATTTTAATATATTGTTTAATAAACATCTGATAACAAATACCTGTTAATGATAACAAAATAAAAAAAGCTGATAGTTGATAATATAATTGTTGATAAAATTGTTGAGAACTACTAAACACACTGTCTAACAATGTATTTAAAATTTGAATATCTGAAAAATTTTTTAAAGCTACATCAACTAAATTACTTAATATAACATTTAATTTAAAACAGATATTTGCACCTGTATTCAAATAAATCGCACTATCTGCATTCATTGCATCATTATGGTAATTAAGATAACTTTGATAGTTATATATAGAATATTTTTCTATTCATTGTTGATAAATCATTAATCATATTTTCTCCTTATTTTTATATTTTATATTTAGACTCTAGCTCACTTGAAATTGTTGTTTCAACAGTTTGAAATGATTGCGTCCACTCTTCAAATATAGAGTGAATTGTTAATTTAGCAACATTACCATAAAAATCTTTAAAAATACATTGACCTTGTAGTAATTTTTTTAACATGTCTATACTTTTTTCATTATCTTTATCTAGACCTAAGTGATATAAAATTGCTTCTCTTTCCTTATCATTATCAAAAGCAAAAAAACAACCAAAATTACCATGATTATTATAACTTTCTGTATCTTTAACTGATTGTGAACCGAAAATCAATGCGTTATTCATTGAACGCCCCATTCTTTTAAGAGAATTTAATAATTTTTGTCCTATAGTTGACATATTTAATAACCAAGATTCATCGAAAAAAATTGCAGTTTGTTCTTGTGGATGTTTACCAAATTGTTCCATGAATTTTGCAATAATTAACATTACAATAACAGAATTCTTTTCACTTGTTGAATAATTATTTTTAGATATTTCATTATCAGGTAAATCCAATCCGTATATTTGTAAGATTGTAGATTTATTATTTAATGCTAATGTCTGTTGACACCCGTTAGAGAAAATTAATTTTAATAAACCTTGTTGCGCTTTAGCACATAAATTTTCTCCTACATCTGCAACTCGTTTAGATTTACTCTGTTGAAGATATCGAATAACATGTAATGCACCTACTTGCTGATTTTTTGACCGCTCTGCTATCACATAATCAATAGCTTTTAATAATGCTGTTTCGATTTCTATATGCTGAGAAAAATCGTAAATCTCATCAAAAATACCTTTCATTAATTCTTTTGCCTCATCACCTTGCAAAAAAACAATTGGATCTAATATTCCAATATTATTTTCTTTAGTATAATCTAATGTTACATACTTAATTTCTTTTAATAAATCAATAAATAATGGATATTGATTGACCGCTTCTTTATTATTGATGATTTTATTTTGCCATAATTGAAACTCATTTTTAGGATCAAAATATAATACTTTAACATTGAATAACATAGAAATATAAAATAACATTTTCATCAGGAAAGATTTTCCACTTCCTGTTTTGCCTGTGATAGAAATATGTGGACTATCAGATATTTTTTTGATATTCTCATTATTTTTGTTCGCTAAAAATGGATGAAACAGTACAATATCTCTAGATTCTAAAATAGCTTTTTGATGTGTGACACTTTCCAATTTATTATCTATTCTACCTATATAAAATCCTACCTGTGTCCCAATATTTTGCGTGATGCCAAATAACATTTCACTCATTCCTTCTATAGTAGTGAGTTGTATCCAATGATTTTGATAGTTTAATTTTTCACCCAGTAAAAATAAATAAAATAAAGTTAATTGATCTGTTGTTGGTTGGATGAAATGATATTGTTGATGCATAAAATATTGGACAACTTGTTGGCTTCTTTCTTTTAATTGTATTGTATCTTCTGCATAAATCACAATACAAGCAAGCCATTCAACAAATATGGCTTGATTATCTAATTCATTACCTAATTTTTCTAAAATTTTAAAATTATCTAATCGTCTGTTTGATAAAGATATATTAGTTGCTTTTTCATCTTTCGCTGTTTCTTTTTCTCTTAATAAGTATCTTTGTCTTTTTCTATTTAAATTGGTATTTGATTTAAACCTACTTTTAATATGTACCTCTACTGGAAAATTAAAATGTTGAGCTTGTTCAAAAAGACGACAATGATCAACATAATCTGGCGTAATATTTAATACTAAATATGTTTTGAAAACTTGCCCTTGTATTGAGGTTATCTTTAATTCCCCGGCTGATGTTGCATCAATTATACCATCCAAAATAGCTGCACTACCTCTTTTTAATTTTTCATACGCAACATCATGTGGCAATTGACCTAGAAACTGTAATCTTTGTATATAATTTAATTCGCTTTCTGATAATTTTTGAACATTCATCATAGACATTTGATGAAATAACTGTGTTTCTAAAAAATTATAACTTTCTAATAATATATTATCTTGAGAACTGCTGTAATCATTTAGCAAATTTAAAACTTGAGATATTGCACTTTTGATTTGTAATTTTAGCAATTTTGTTAAAGTTTGTGTTGTTATATTTTTTCTAGTTAAACAAATACCTATCACAAAGATATTTTTAGTAATTACTTTATTTAATTGCTTATTTAATATATCTGTTGTTCTGTTGGCATAATGTAATGCAATATTCTTAATTTGTTCATCAAAATCTTGAGATAATTGTTGAAATCTTTCGTTCAAACACATGTCTTGAGGATACATTTGTAAATGAAAATCTTGATAATCTGTTAATAACGATAAAAATTTTTTTAATTGATTTTTATATTTTTCTTTCTTTAATTTATCAGTTATAAAAATAATTTGTGGATCAATTTTGTAATACGCTCATACATCACCATTTTTGGTTAATAAGAGATTATCTTTAGTTGTTTTATAAGGTGCTTTTAATATTACCATTATTATCTCCTTTGAAAGAATAGAGGGTTGCCCCTCTAATTAATTTATCGAAATATAATATTATCAGACATATAGCATACTTTATCATCATGACAATAAATAACTTTTGTTATTTTAATCATTAAATACCAGTAAATATAATCGTATAAAAATATATAAACTTTTTTACCTTCTCAATTAATCTTAAGTATACATAAATATACTAGTATAGGTATACCTACATAAACATATAAATAACCACCTGGTAATCATTCAGCCAAATATTTAATAGGATAATAAATAAATGGTACATAGTTAAATAATAAACTACATATAAGCCATATCAATATAAACAACACACATCCTGTTATAGAGAAATTTCCGTAAATTGTGTAAATACGATAAGGTTCATTAAACAATCGTCGATAATTAATATGTTTCATATACAATTATTATCCTTTAGCAAAAATAAGTTGTATGATTGCTTTAATATTTTCTAGAAAACCTAAAACATCAGAAACAATAAATAATGCCACTGCTGCTAAAATAATAAATCCAAAAAATTTTTTTATTTTTTGAGTAATTAAAAGTAAAGCAATCATAATAACTAAACCACCAGCAATTAAATATTTAATTTCTCCTGTTAACCAATCGTAAATACCTTGAAGCGTTGGTAATCCTGCTAATACTATCGTTTTAAAATAAAATTGTAACAATAAATTCTCTCCTTTCTATCTAATATGTTCTAAATTTTCAATAAAATATTGATTGTCTTTTTGACTAATGTGGAGCGTATAAGTTTCTACATTCATATCATTAAATAAAGTATCTTTAAATAATACTAATGCTTTAACTAAAATTTTATGATTCTCATCTTCGAAAACTTGAAAATTTTTCAATTCCACAAATTGACGTTCGTTATTTAAACTACTAGGATTTTTCATAATATTTACCATATTTTCTTTATTTTTAATTGCATAATCTTTAAAGAAATCTACTAAAAATACTCTAAACTTGCTACGTTCTATCGTTGCTGGTTTAGCTTTTGTATAATTATCTAGTCCCGGATAATCAGCATAATGATTAATTATAGGTGTAAAATATGGAAAATCGACTACATTATATTTAGCGTCATTAATATACACTGGAAGATGTATCAGTTGTTTTCTTTCTATATTTTTAATCTTATTATCACTTTGACCAACTTCTGATAATTTATATGTCACAACATAGCTAATATCATAAATATTATCTTTAATTTTTTGAATGTCATAATATTGTTTATCGATAAGTTCACGTTTCACGCCTTGATAATAAAATAAAATATGATTTGACTGTTCATAAAAATTTTTAGAATAATATTTTCTCAAACTTTTTTTATAATCTTCTTGTTTTTCATAAGTAATCGGAATATTAATAAATAAAGTAATAAAATCATTTGAAAAGTTAAGTATTTTATCATCTATAATTAATTTATTTTTTTGTCTTTGATATTGAGATAGTTTCGTCAATAATTGCTCATGGTGCATAACTATTTTAGTTATTTTGCCTTCGTAATAAATTAAAATAATAGATAAGATTAACGGTAAAAGAAAGATGAACCAAATTACGATTTTTAAATAATTATATCGTGATAATATTAAAATTTTATTTCTCTTCATTTGTTATTTTTTTAAAAATTTTATTGATGATCCATACGGATACAAATAACACTAAACCATATATAGTTGCGTTAGATGATGGGATCCCTGAAAGTGGTAACATATTTTGTTTTGTTTTATTCTGTACAGATGTAACTTTTTTATTGTTTAACATCGTTGATTGTTCATGATCATGACTTATATACTCGTGTTTATCATGATGATCTACTGATTTATCTTCATGCATATTTTCGAAAATAGGTATTGATTCATTGATGTTAGTTTTATCTTTAGTTGATATCACTTCATCTTTTTTCTTTTTTAACTTAGGAGTTTTTTCATCTTCAAACGATGTAGTTTCACTGATAGAGGTGACTTCTTCAAACAGTTGATAATTATTTTCTTCTGATGTTATTTCTGACGCTAAAACTTTTTCTTCAGAAATTGTTTCATTAGCAAATACTGAAGATGTTTGAGCTATAGATAATACAGAAAACATAATTGTTGAATAACATATTATTTTTTTCATGATAAGCTCCTTTTTAATTGTATTTTTTTATCTTGAAGATTGATAGAACTAATAATAGTAGCCCCAAAAATGTTGTTGGTAATGTTGTTTGTCCTGTTTTAGGTAACATATGTGAATGTAATTTCATCGGTTTAAATTTGTTTTTCATGGTTGTATGTGTATGTACAGTATTTGAAATGACATTAACTCCATTAATTCTATTAATAAATTTATTTTCTATTGTCCCCGGATTAATACGTTTCATTTTCAAATACATATCAAATTGTACAGTACTATTGTTATCAATATTCAATAAAAATTCTTTGTTAAAACTAATAATAATTTTATTATCTTCATGATTTTGAACAGTATGATGAGTGACTTCTGTACCTTTTGTTATTAAACTACCATTAGTTAATACGAGATCTTTTGTAGCGAAAACATGATATTCTTCAGTGTATTTATCTCTTTTATTATCGTAATAATCAATAAAACTATATTCTATTATTGGTTCTGCACGATTATTAGGTAAATCTGCACCTATTAAATGATAATTAAATAGTTCATTCAATGAAATTTTTTTACCTTCTAAACTAGTTTGATCATTGATATTTACAACAACATCTTTATGTGGTCGCATGATAGGTATGTGATTTTTAACAATATTTGTTGCATAACCATTACCAAAATCAATTTGATAAGCACGGTTACTAAATTCACCACCTCGCTGCGCTAAGTCATGATTAATTATCATTGGTGTAATGATAGTTAATGATTCTCCTTTTTTTACATATTTATCATAAAATAACTTAGGATTGTTTGCTGAAAACAATTGAAAAGCACCTTTTGGTTGAATATTTGCTAATTTTAATATTTGTTGAAGTTGAGAAGGAACTTTATCCATATTTGAATATATATTAACATCAATATCTGTCATTTCTTGTATTATATTATTATTAATTTTAATTTTTGATAAATCTGGTGTTAAAATATTTTCTGGATAATCATCAATAAAATAAAATCCTTTATTTATAGCTTTATCAGTCGCTTTAATATCTTTATATTGATCTAAATCCCATGTCAATTGATAATAATTTGTTGAACCTGCTAATACTTCTTTATCATTGATAATAATACCTTCTTGATTTGTATTATATTTAATTGGTCGAATTAAATTATTATGTGGATGTTGTGGATCTTTAGGATTACCTGGTGTGGCAACTTGTACATTATTAGAATAACTTACATAATTATTAATTTGCTGTTTAAAATTATTCGTATAATTTGCACCATCATTCAATACTCTTCCAATAATGACAGGCGATACTACAGATAGTTCTTTTGATAAATTTTGATTAATATATTTTAAATATTTTGGTGTGGCTTGTAATTGTAAAATATTCTTTTGAGGATTAAAATCAAGTTTAAAATTTTGATTATTTTTTTGAGTAGCTAATAAATCTAGTGAAAAACCACTAGGAAGATAATCAGTAAATATGTAACGATTAATTTTTTCTCTAGAAGAAGGTAGATTTTCCGTAGTTAAATGCCAATATACTTCAGATAGTTTAGGGACTAGTGCATTTGAAATATTAAGATTTTGATAATTAGTGACTTGCTTTTCTATATTAGGACGCATCGCTAATTTTTGATAATGATATTTTATTTTTGAAGGTTGTGGTTTATCTGGTAAACGTTGATAAATCGGTTCAATCGGTGGTAATGGTATTTTTTTGTTAATTGGTAATGTAGGTTTTTTAGGATAAGTTTTAATCTTAGGTTTTTGTGGTACCATTGGTATAGGTTTATCTGGTAATTTTTGAGGTCGTGGTGGCTGATTTATTTTGATACTATTAGTAGGTTTATTTGGTAATTCATGTAGTTGTGGTTTAGGAGGTAATAATATTTTATGTTGTAAAATAGGATACTCAGCTACTGAAATATTAACAGAAATACCAAAATCTGCATTGGCTACTGATGTAGAGTTACCTCCTGGTGTATTAGATAAAGTATGTGATATTTCATTAGAAAATTCTGTAAAAACCATGACACCATCTGGTGTTGAGTTTGTGCCATCTAACGCATTAGCATTTGTATTTTTACCCCATGTATAACCTAATTGCTCATCAGCATAGACATTTTTATTTTCTAATTTTAGTCCACCACCAATTGAAACAATAGCACTGTCTTCAGTATTTAAGGTCATATATTGACCACCATCAATATCAAAAGTAGCTGCTGTCCATAAATACTTATCTTGTGTATCAGCAATTTTATATGTGGCTGATATTTTATCTGCTGGTGCTTCTTCGGTTAACACATGTGAGCCATCATAATAATTAATGGCTCCGTTCGCATTCCACACTGTGATCCAATCTTCACCGTATGTTAAAGGTGTACCTGATTTGGTTAATTTGACTAGCAAATCTTTTTTCTGATGATTAGCTAAACTAACAGCCTGTGGAATTTTAAACCACTCACCAGACTTAACTGAAAAAACTTTACTAGTATTACCTGTTGTCACATCATATAGTGAATTATTTAATCCTGTTATTTTTTGATAAGATTCTGTTATTTTATCTCCTTCAACAACATTCCCTATAATGTCAACATCTCCCCAGTGAATTGATTGAATAATATTATCATTGGTAATTTTTCCTGCTGTGTCTGAATAGACGTATACAGCATAATTACCATTTTGTAAATCTTCGACATTATTTACTTTACCAGAAGCTACAATATGGATATCATGATCAATTGTTTTTGATTTTAAATTTGTCCATGATTGTGAAGCACTATATTGTGTATTATCACCATCTGAAGCTATAATCGTAGTTGGATTATTCATACCATCAGAAACAACTTGTTTTGTCTTGTTTACTTTCTGCTGATATTTAATTAATGCTTGTTGATTTTGACGATCTATTTCTATTTGTTTTTGATTAAGTTCTTTAATTTTTTGATTATATTGGAATAATAAATTGTTATTTTTTTGATTGATTTCTTTTACTGCATTATTATAATGTTGCATTGCTTCGTCATATTGTTGTTGCTTTTGTTGATACGTAGCTAATTGTTGGTTATATTGAAACATTGCTTGATTATATGTTTCTTGTTGTTGTTGATTAAATTTAGTAATCTGATTTTTATGTTGATTATAAGTTTGATAAGCAGCCTGATATTGTTTTTCTTGATTTTTATTAAATGCATCTATATTTTCTACTTCATGATGATAATTCGACAATGCTTCTTGATAAGCTTGTTGTTGCTTTTGATTGATATCATTAATTTTCTTTACAGTTTCATGATGTTGCTGCATTTTTTGAAGATATTGTTCTTTTTTATTCGCATTATCAAGAGAAATTTGTACTTGTTTTTGCTGATATGCTTGTTTTTTTTGTTGATATTGAGTTACAGTATTTTTAATATCTTTAATTTGTTCTTGATAATCAGTTGAGATTTGAAGTTGTTTTTTTTCTGTTTCTTTTATATTAGAAGTAATACCTTGATTAATAGTTGTAGTTAATTCTGTAGATAAGCCTTGATTTTGCGCTTCACTAATTGTTGCATCTAAAGCTATTTGACTAGGTGATACATTAAGTTCCCCTTCGGATTGATGTGCTTTATGATGACTTTCTATGGTCTCCGGTATTTCAGTAGGTTGCGCTTCTGTAGCATTAGTTGCAGGATTTTCTGTCGTATTAACAATAGCTTCACTTGCATGTGTAGTATTTGAAGATAAAATTGTACCGCTTAATATAACACCAAACATAACTGGCATTAATGTACCAAATTTTCTACTTTTTCTTAGTGTGTATCTCACTTTGTATGACATATTATTCTCCTTATTATTTGTATATTTAGAAAACCAAATATTATTAACAATAAATTTAATACTGTCTTACGAATATAATTTAAAATATTTAACTTTGCTAATAACTCCTTTCTTAAATAATTAGCATCATTTATGATATAATAAAATATGCTAATATATAAGCATTTTTCATATTGTTAAATATTAACTATACAACCACTTTTTCAGGCTCTAATAAAGCCTACGAAGATAGTATACAGGCTTTGTCAAAGCCTGTCAATATATATTAAAGGATTTTGATGATGAAAAATTTAAAAAAAATTAGAACACAACACAATATGACACAAAAAGAAGTTGCTGAATTATTGGGCTATAAATCTGAACGAGCTTATCGTTCATTTGAAAATGGACAATCACCAGCTATTAATAACAAATTAATAACAATTGCTAATTATTTTGATGTATCAATTGATTATTTGTTAGGTCGTACCGATAATCCTAATATTAATAAATAAACCAAGCGCTTTGTGATTATCCAAAGCGCTTGATTATATATATTTAAGCCACGAGTTTATTTATTTTTTAATTGACATTCTGGACAAATACCATAAAACTCTAAACGATGATTTTTAATTTTAAAACCTGTTTCATTAGCAGCAAGTTCATTTAACTTTATTTCTTTATCAGCATCAAAGTCAGAAATTTTTCCACATTCACTACAAATAACATGATAATGTGGTACAGTAATAAACTCAAATCTACTTGAAGCATCTCCGTATGTTAATTCTCTTACTAATGCTATTTTCTTAAATACCTTTAAATTATTGTATATTGTTGCGACACTAATATTAGGGAAAACAGGAGATAATTCTTGATAAATATCATCTGCTGTTGGATGTTTATCCGTTCTAACTAAATATAGTAATATTGCTTGTCTTTGAGGCGTAATTCTTACACAAGCATCTCTTAATAATTTAACTGCTTCTGAAACTTTACTTTGTTCTTGATGTGACAATGCCATCAACATTATCGCCACCCTCTTTCTAATATAAATTTAAATTAATGTAACTATTAAAACTACTTAGTAATAATAACATATTTAACTTAAATTTTGCACAATAAAATTAAAATATCAGCAGTTTTTTAGTCTTTATTATTAAATTAATCACCTATTTTTGTCGTTAATGTACCTATACTTGTAATAGATACTTTTATTTCATCACCTGTTTTTAAAAATTGTGGTGGATTCATTGCACTTCCGACACCTGCTGGTGTCCCTGTTGCAATAATATCTCCTGGTTCTAATGTCATAATTTTTGAAATTTCTACAATTAAATCATCAATTCTAAATAACATATCATTTGTTGCTGAATTTTGTCTAACTTCACCATTAACTTTTGTAACTAAAGTCATGGCTTCAGGTGATGCGACTTCATCTTTTGTTACTAAATAAGGACCCATTGGTGCAGATTGATCTAAAGATTTACCTAAGAAAAATTGATTATGTTTCTTTTGAATATCTCTAGCTGTTAAATCATTTAAAATTGTATAACCAAAAATATAATCTAAAGCTAGAGGTCGTAAAATATTTTTAGCTGGTTTACTAATTACAATGGCAAGCTCACCTTCATAATCAAGCTGTGATGTTACTTCTTTATGACTTGGGACAGTGGCATTATCACCTACTAATGTTGTTGGAGATTTTGTGAAAATGATAACATCTTTTGGTGTTGTTGCTAATTGATCGCCTAATTCTTTAACATGTGATTCATAATTATGACCGGCACATAAAATATTTTTAGTGGGCTTAGGAATTGGTGCTAACCATTCGATATCTTTTAAATACACTTTATATTGATTTGGATTGTCATCTGCTTGCGCTAATTCAACAATTTTTCGAACTTCTTCTAAAAAAGTATATTCTGTCGCTTGTATACCTTCTAATAATGTATTAGGTTGGTATGCACTAAATTTTTTAAATAATTTTTTTAAATCCCAAGCCGCTTCTTCTTTTTTTACTTTTACACCGTACGAAGATTCATTTTGATAATTATATGATAAAAATTTCATTGATTTTTCTCCTTTAATAACCACTTTTCAATTGATAAGAATACCTTAATTATACATGATTTATTACTGAAAAGGTACTAAAATATCATTAATTTAAACTAAAAACTTCGTAAAGCATTCAATTGTTTGCTTTACGAAGTTTCTATACTATTTCCCTGAAAAATCTATTGATAAGTCTGATAATGGCCAATATCTAATTGCTACTTTACCATAAACTTTATTTTGTTTAATAAATCCTAAACGACGACTATCACTACTATGTTGACGATTATCCCCCATCACAAAATAAGTGTTCTCTGGTACAACTTTCGTTTTCAATAATGTTTCCAGATTAAAATCATCTGTTAACCATTGTCCTTCTTTATTTTTTTCTTTTGTTTCTTTTAAATAAGGCTCATCTATGGCTTTACCATTAATATATAAGACATCATTTTTATATTCTACTGTATCTCCAGGCATACCAATCACACGTTTAATATAATCATTATGTTCATCGTGTTTAAATACGATAATATCCCCATGCTTAATCGTATGGAAAGTTTGACTCAACTTACTAACAATTACTCGATCTCCATCAGCAAAAGTATAATCCATTGAATGACCTTTCACATGAAATGATGCCATAACGTACGTCTGTAATACAAAGAATAAAACAACAGCAAATAAAATGGCAAAGAACCATTCTTTTAACTCTTTAATCATATCGTTCCTCCAATTTTAACTTTAGCAATAGTATACTACAATTACGTTATAATATCTTGCTTAAATTTATCTTAATTTTTATAGACGGCTATTTAATCGTTTTTCTACGATTTTTCCTAATATCCATAAAACTAAAATTGCAAGTAATGTCATGATTAATCGAAATGGATCTGCGATAATTTTATGAAAATCAGAACCAATATAACACATCATAAAAATAGAAAATAATTTACCTAAACTAGTAGCTAACATATATTGTTGAAATTTCATATTTGAAATACCCGCAATGATATTAACAATAGCAGATGGTGTAAAGGGAAAACATAATAAAATGAATACTGGTCCAAAACCATGTTTTTCAATCCATGTCATTCCTTTTTTCATCGTAGGTCTTTGCCAAATAGAAGTTAATATAGGTAAATGACCAAACTTCCTAAAAATCCAAAATACAGTTATAGAACCTGCAACAGCTCCTATCCAAGTTAAGAAAAATCCTAGCCACAAACCAAAAACATTAACATTCACTATTGCGAAGACAATAAGTGGTAAAAATGGTAATAATGATTCTAAATAAGGAAATACTACTGCTAAAATAAGACTTATATTAGGGTGGGTCTTTATTAAATGGTTAACATTATCAATCGTAAAAAATTCTTTTAAAAATTCCAAATAAATTCTCCTCGTTAAGTTATTTATTATTTCTAATTTTACTTACTTAACATTAAATTGCAACTATAAAGAATTATTTGATTGTTCAATCAATAGGGCACATTGATGTGCAGGTATCGTTATGTCTTGAACTATCTTATCATCTCTATCTTCTGTATTAATATAAGGATAACACATTTTTAATACTAAATGTTGTGATGGTGTATAGTGATAAGATGTATTTCCAAAATTAATTATAATTTCGATCTTAGGGATCATTGGTTCTACAATTTGATATCTCAAAACATGTGGTGTTAACCAATAAAAATGACAATTGGCTTTAATTTGTTCTTGAGTTGATAAAGTTAATTGTGAATATTTTTGCCTTAATGCAAATAATTGACTAACAAATTTAACATTTTCATAATATATGACGGCACGTTGCCAATCTAATTGATTAACACTATCTGGTAAATTATAAGAATTGTCTATATTATTTTTTGTTCTAAAGAATTCTTGACCACTATGAATAAATAAAATACCTTGCGATAAAGCTTGTATTTCCAATGCAAATCTAGCTAATTTTATTCTATCCTCTACACTTAATTGATGATTATTAACTTGCAGAAAATCGAATAATGTATGATTATCATGACATTCTACATAATTAATAGATTGACTAGCTGTTAAATAACGTCCATTTTCTGTCGTTAATCCTATACTACCACTTAAAACTTCTTCTATTTTTTGATGTGGTATGCTGTCACAATTAATTAGCACATTTTTAATCGTTTCTCTGAAGTCATCATTAAAAAATCCTATAGAGGGCATTTGATACGAATTAAATTGATGTGCCAAATAACGATTATCTAATCCTGTATTCATTTGCCAACCTTCTCCATATAAATAAACATTACTATATTCTCTTTGTAACTCTTCTGAAATTTCATTCATTGTTTGAATATCTAAAATGCCCATCAAATCGAATCTAAAACCATCGACACCATATAGAGTTAACCATTGTCTTAATGAGTGTTTAATATATTGACGCATCATTTTACGTTCCGTTGCAATGTCATTCCCGCAAAATGTACCATTTGTTTTGTTATTATACCAGTCAACACGATAACAATAGCCAGGTACAATTTTTTCAAATGCATAACTATCAACATCATAAACATGATTATAAACCACATCCATAATGACACTTAAATCAGCTTTATGGTAATGATCTATTGCTAGTTGCAACTCAATAATACGTGCATAGGCTGAAGTAGGATCTGATGAAAAACTACCTTCTGGCACATTATATTGCATAGGGTCGTAACCCCAATTATAAACTTTACTCGGATGTGCTTCATCTACGCTACCGAAATCGTAAATTGGCATTAATTGAATATGTGTAATATTTAAATGCTTCAAATAATCTTGACCTAATGATATACCATCAATAATTGGTGATTCAGTTAATCCGAGAAATTGACCACGTGCTTTAAAATTGGCACTAGGTAAGGATGTAAAATCACGAACACTCATCTCATAAATAATCGCCTTTTCAATAGGAATTTGTTTATTTGCACGTTGTACTTTATGATTAACATTTAATAATTTAGCTTTATCAATAACAAAGCTATCTCCAGAATTAACATCAGATGCAATGGCATAAGGATCGTGTACTTGTTGCCATTTTCCATTCACTAAATGTAAATAATGATATTTAACACCGTCTAAATTTCCGTTAACAGCAACTTCCCATACACCATGAGCTTGTCTGTCCATTACAAATACTTGTTGATGATTTTCTTTTTTTATAACAACATAAACTGCTTTAGATAACGGTGCCCATAATTTAAAAATAGTTTCATCTAAAAAATAGTTTGCACCTAAATCACTACCACTATAAAAATAATGTTCATCAAAATATTTTGTTCTTACAATATTACGATACATTAAAGTTGATGCATTTCTATCTTGATCATAAAGAATATAATTATCTTCTAAATTGATAATATCACTAGTCACTAAACGATAAATAACTAAATTATCTTGACTAAAACTTACTTCTATTTCTAAGTCTATCAATTCAATTTCATCGTCCATATGATGTTCTAAAGTAAATGACATACCTTTTACATCAAAGACTTGTGGCATATCAATGGTAATAATTTGTGTTTCATCCAAATATGCATTAAAATTTCTAAATGCCATGTTAAATACCTCGATTTTCTTTTATATTAAGTGTCGTCGATTTATTGTTTTTCTAAGTAATATGTTGTATATCTTGGAATAGTAATTGACACACAGCCCTTTTTATCTGTTGATATTATAAATTCATCAATTGGAATGGCATTTGATGAATAAACTAATTTATATGATGTTTTAGGTAATAAGCCTTCTAATTGTTTATCAAATAAATTTTGATCATTAAAATTATTTACAATTAATAATTCTTGTTCATTGCTTCTTCTTAAAAATACATATAAATTTGCTTCTTCATCAATTCTTATCCATTGAAACCCTTCTTGTTCATAATCTTTTTGCCATAAAGCACTATTGTCATTATAAAATTTTAATAGGCTACACATCATCGCATTGAAATTACTATGTTGTGGATAATCTAATAGTAACCAATCCATTGCTTCATGTTCATGCCATTCACGAATATGCCCCCATTCATTACCCATAAATATTAATTTTTTACCTGGATGAGCATACATATAACTGTAATAACTACGTGCTTGATGAAATTTATCTTCATATTCACCATTCATTTTATTAATAATGGATAATTTACCATGTACGACTTCATCGTGAGATAATGGTAAAATATATTTTTCTTGATGATTATAATACATGCTAAAAGTGATTTCATTGGCGTGATGTGGACGGTGAATGGATGTTCTAGCAAAATATTTTAAAGTGTCATTCATCCAACCTAAATCCCATTTCATATCAAATCCTAAACCATTGTCTTCAAATGAATGTGTTACTTTAGGATAACTTGATGAATCTTCAGCAATCATTACCACACCTTTAAATTCATTGTGTACCAATGCATTAACACGTTTAATAAATGCAATGGCTTCATGATTAATTTTTGATTCTTCTGTTTCACCTCTCCAATATAACAAATAAGATAATGCATCTACACGAATACCATCAAAATGATAATGTTCTAACCAAAATTTAATATTTGATAATAAAAAACTACGTGTACTACCTTTTGATAAATCAAAATTAACAGTGCCCCATTGCTTATTTTCTCGATCACGTTCTAATGGATATTCATATAATGGCGTGCCATCAAAAAATGATAGACCATGGGCATCTTTACAAAAATGAAGCGGTACCCAATCTAAAATAACCCCTATCCCTGCTTGATGACATTGATCAATAAAATATTTCAAATCATCTGGCTTACCATAGCGACTTGTTGCACTATAGTAGCCAGTAACTTGATAGCCCCAAGAGGCATCTAGCGGATGTTCCATAATAGGTAACAATTCAATGTGAGTGAAGTGATGTGCTTTAACATAGTCAATAAGTTGAGGAACTAAATCTTTATAACTATAAAAAGGATTTTTATTGGCTAATTTTTCTTTATCAGATAATTTTTTTTGTTTCCAAGAACCTAAATGTAATTCATAAATTGACATTGGCTTCGTTTTAAAATCATAATTTGAACGTTGTGTCATCCACAAATCATCTTTAAACTTGTATCTAAAATTATAAGTTAGTGAAGCATTACCCGGTCTAAATTCACTATAGAAAGCATAAGGATCAGATTTAATAATTTCTTGTCCATCATGAGTAATAATAGCGTATTTATATAACATTAATGATTTTATATCTGAAATATATAATGAAAAGATGCCTGGTAATTCTTCTGTCATTAAATGAGTTTTTTGCCAATGATTAAATTCTCCAATTACATATACTTGCTTAGCATTGGGTGCATATAAACGAAAATTGGTTCCTAAAATCTTACTTTTTTGTTTAATAATATGTGCACCAAACTTTGTATATAAATCAGTATGTTCACCTGAATTCAAATAATATAAATCTAAATCACTAAATTGTACCATTATCTCAACCTCCTTTTAATAAGATCATAGTAAATCAAACGTTTGCATAAATAATGTATAAGAATGAGTAAGTTAAACTACTCATTCTTATACATTTATAGTGTTCCTTATAAAATATTTGAGTATAAAGCAATATATTTTTGGGCAGATAATGTCCAACTGACATCTTTACTCATCGCATTTTGTATAAGCTTGGACCATGCTAAAGGATCATTATAATAAGTATGAATAGCTAATTCATAAACTTCTTTCATACTATTTGAATTTTTTTCTGAAAAACTAAATCCAGTACCTTCATTAGTAAAATGATTGTAAGGAATAACTGTATCTTTCAATCCACCTGTTTCACGAACTAATGGTAAACTACCATAATGCATAGCAATTAATTGACTAATGCCACAAGGTTCAAAGATAGAGGGCATCATAAATAAATCACTTGCTGCATAAATTTGATGGGCTAGATTTTCATGATAACCTTGATAAAACGCAAATTTATTACTATATTTATGTTTGAAATAATTCATGCTAGCTTCAATGTCTGTCTCTCCACTACCTAAAACAATGAATTGTACTTGACCTTGTAAAATTTCTTCTAGTTTTTCTAGTAATAAATAAAATCCTTTTTGCCATGTTAATCTTGAAACAATACCTACTAAGAAAATATGTTCATTTTCCTCAAGTGAAAATTGTTTTTGTAAAGCTAGTTTATTTTTCACTTTATTATTTAATGTTTGATAATCATAATTTTTTATCAGTGTTTTATCTTTATTTGGTTGCCATTCTTCACAATCGATACCATTAACAATACCACACAAATCATAACGACGTAGTTCTAAAACATTGTTCATATTTTCACCAAATTCTGATGTTAAAATCTCGTGAGCATAAGTTTCAGATACTGTTGTTATTTTATCCGCATACAATATACCTAATTTCATATAGCTAATACAATTATCATAAAATCTAGCAGTACCATCAGTATAATAACTATGATTCATACCTAAACTTGACCATAATTCATGTTGAGGAAAAATGCCTTGAAAAGCTAAATTATGTATGGTAAATACATGTTTTAATTTTTTAAATTCTTCACGATAACTATAAAATGTACGACATAAAAATGGAATGGCTGCTGTATGCCAGTCATGTGTATGAATAATTTCTGGATAATCATTCAATTCTTCTAATAAGCGACAAGTGGCATGTTGGAAAAAACCAAAACGATAAGCATCATCTTCATAACCATATAATTCATCTCGTTCAAACAAATCACGGTGTTCAATAAAATAAAAAGTGACGCCTTCTTTTACTTCTGAGTATACATTAGCAATAGTATGAATATCGCCTGCATGTACATCGTAGCTTGTAACATAATTAAAACGATAATGATCTTTTATAGCTATTTTTTTATAAAGCGGTAATACGACTGACACTTGATTACCTTGTTTTACTAATTCTTTAGGTAGAGAACCTATAACATCAGCTAATCCACCTGTTTTTATATATGGCAATCCTTCTGATGCAACAAATAATATTTTCATAGACATTAATTTCACTCCTAAATAATTTCACCACGTTTTGTATAAACTGGTTCTTCCGGTGTACCGATAATATCCACACCATGTTTAAATAGTGTATCTTTGTCAATAATCGCATTCTCAATATGTGTACCTTGACAAATATGAACATCCATGCAAATAATTGAATTTTTGACGGTTGCACCTTCTTCAATAACAACACCTCGATCAATTACACTATTAATAACTTGACCATTAATTTTACAACCATTAGCAACTAAACTACCTGTAACATCGGCATCTCTCCCATATAATGTAGGTGAACTATCGTTCGTATGTGTGTAAATCGGCCAATTTTGTTTAAATAATAATTTTCGTTTTGTTGGATCAATTAAATCTAATTGTGTATTAAAATAAGAAGATATTGTATTAATGCAGGCAACATAATCCTTATAGGCATAACCAACTATTTTATATTCATTAACAACTTCACGAATAATATCTTTTAACCAATATAAAGATGAAGTTTTATTCGCACGTTTAATTAATTCTAAAAATAAAGAACGTTTCATAAAGTAAGTTTCCATTGAAACTGCACGATTTTTATATTTACCTTGATTAGTTTCAATCATATCAATGCGTTTGTTTTGATCGAATTTAAGTGTATCCGAGCCTACAAAGTGTGCTTTAGCATCATTAATATTTTTATATAAAATTGTGATATCTGCATTTGTAGCAAGATGTTGTTCATATAATTTATTATAATCTTGACTATAAATTAGATAACTTGGTGCAATTAATACATATTCTTTGTTGGACTGTTTAATATAATTAATATTATCAGAAAACATACATATATCATGATTGTATAAACTTGAATGATTACCTTCTTCTGTTAATAAGCGTAATTTTCCACGTTTACTATTAATATTATATTGTGCACCTGTCCCAACGTGTTGAATAGTCGCACGCATTTTTTTAGGCATATATACTTGATATTCTGTAATACCTGAATTTGACATATTAGATAAAACAAAATCAATTAATCGATAACGTCCTAAAAATGAAAAAGCTTGAATAGCACGATGATTCATAAAATTACCAAACTGTACATTATTACCTTCAATATTGACAATACCTAGTGTATTTCTTAACATAGCTCTCCTCCATTATTTCACGACATTTTTATCTATTAATAATACTTCATCTTCTGTGCCTGCTAATTTTACATTTTCACCAATTGTTACACCACTAGCTACAATAGCGTATTCAATAGATGCACCTTTAGAAATATGTACATTAGGCATTAACACAGTTTTTACAATGTGTGCATCACTTTCAATCACTGTATTTGTTGAAACAACAGAGTCTTCTACTTTACCATTAATAATTGCACCTTGATCAATAAAAACATTTTTTATTTCCGCTTCACTACCAATTACTTGTGCAGGTGTCCCTGTATCTTCAGAATAAATTTTCCAAGTTGGGTCAAATAAGTTTAAATCATTATTTTCATTTAATAGATCCATATTAGATTCCCATAAACTATTAATGGTTCCTACATCTTTCCAATACCCTTTAAATGCATAAGCAAATAAACGTTTGCTATCATTCAACATTTTTGGAATAATATCTTTACCAAAATCATGATCTGATGTTGATAATTTTTCATCTTCTAATAGATATTTACGTAATGTTTTCCATGAGAAAATATAAATTCCCATTGAAGCTAAATTGCTCTTAGGTTGTTCTGGTTTTTCTGCAAATTCATCAATTCTACCTGATTCATCTGTATGCATAATACCAAAGCGAGAAGCTTCTTTTATAGGGACTTCAATAACTGCAATTGTTGCATCAGCTTCATTTTTTTCATGTTCTTCTAACATTTTATCATAATTCATTTTATAGATATGATCACCAGATAAAACTAAAATATATTCAGGGTCATTTAAATCAATAAAATCAATATTTTGTGTAATGGCATCTGCCGTACCTTTATACAAGCCAAAACCTTCAATTTTTTCGCGTGGTGGTAAAACAAATACACCACTATCTTTGACATCTAAACCCCATCGTTGCGATTTAGCAACATATGAATTTAACAATACGGATTCGTATTGTGTTAATATACCTACAACTTCAATACCCGAATTAGAACAATTACTTAAAGGAAAATCAATAATTCGATATTTCCCTCCAAAATGCACTGCTGGTTTCGCCACTTTTTTCGTTAAACTTTCTAACCTCGTACCTCTTCCACCCGCAAGAATCATCGCTAACATTTTATTACATGCCATATTGAACACCCCTTTCTTATATATTTATATTTTACCATTTTCCATGCTTTTTTGGTAGTGTTTTCATAAAAAATGATTAATTTTTTCAAATTTTCAGAACTTTATTTTAAAATAAAAAAAGCGCTAAAAAGCGCTCTTTTTATAAGTATTGATTGATCAATTCTGCTAATTTTTCTTTAGGAACAAAACCTACTTGTTTACCTACTTCTTGACCATCTTTAAAAATAATTAATGTCGGAATACTCATAACACCAAATTGTTGTGCTGTTTGTTGTTGTTCGTCAACATTTAATTTAACGATGTCTACACGTTCACCGAATTCTTCAGATAATTGTTCTAAAACAGGTGCAATCATTTTACATGGACCACACCATGGTGCCCAAAAGTCTACAACTGTTACACCTTCTGCAATTGCTTGTGAAAACTCTGCATCAGTAATATTTCTTGCCATTATTCTTCCCCCTTATTTTTTATGGTATCATTATAGCATAATCTAACTATTTTATTAATTGATTTGCCTTGTTTTTTTATTTGAATTCTACAACTGTCACACCAAAGCCACCTTCTGATGGTACGCCACCTCTAAATGAAGCGACATGGCGATGTGTTTTTAAGAAATTTTGTACACCTTTTTGCAAAGCACCAGTTCCTTTACCATGAATAATTGTTACTTGGTGATAGCCAGCAAGTAAAGCTTCATCTAAATATTTATCTAGTAAATTGATAGCACTATCGTATCTTTCACCACGTAAATCTAATTCTAATTTTACTGGTGCTGACGTCACTTTACGTGTAGCAACTTGTACTTTACCTTTGTTATCTTGTACAACTTTTTCTAATTCATCTTTATCTACATTCATCTTCATAATACCTACTTTAACAATATATTGACCTGTTTTTTTATTGATATCAACAATTGTTCCTTTTTGTCCATAGGTTACGACTTTAACATCATCTCCAATAACATAATTAACCTGCTTTTTATTAGTATTTATTTTAGGCTTGATGATTGTTTCTTCAAGTAAAGTGTGATCTAATTGACGTTTAGCTTCGATTAACTCATGATCTTTAATGTCAATCATTTTACTGTCTCTTAAATCTCGTAAGTATTGAATAATTTCTTGTGCTTCTTGTTGACTTGCTCTAATTTTTTGATTTGCTTCTTTTTTAGCTTGTTCATACATCTTATCTTTATATTCATAATAATCAATCATATATTGTTGTAAATCTTGATGTAATTTCTTAGCTGATTTAACATATTCTCTAGCTTCTTGTTCTTGTTTTTCAGCTTGAATTGTTGCACGTTCTAAACCTGAAATCATATTATTAATATCTTGACTTCCTTCGTCTACTAACTGACGTGCATTAGCAATAATATTAATATCTAAACCTAATCTTTGAGAGATCTCAAAAGCATTTGATTTTCCAGGCACACCCATTAGTAAACGATATGTTGGTTTTAAAGCTTGTACATCAAATTCTACTGATGCATTCATTACCCAATCACGATTATAACTATAAGCTTTTAATTCAGGATAGTGTGTCGTTGCAATAATGATTGCTTGTTGATGATGTAATTGATCTAAAAGTGAAATGGCTAAAGCTGCACCTTCTTGTGGATCAGTACCACTACCTAACTCATCTAATAAAACTAAGCTATGTTGGTCTGCTTGCTTAACAATATCAATAATGTTCATCATATGAGAAGAAAAAGTAGATAAGTTTTGTGCAATAGATTGTTCATCACCAATATCACAAAAAATCTTCTTAAAAATAGTTAATGTTGACCCTTCCATCACTGGTATTTGCAAACCGGATTGTGCCATTAATGACAGTAAACCAACAGTTTTCAAGGTGACTGTTTTCCCACCAGTATTAGGACCTGTGATGACAATTGTTTGATAATCATCACCTAATGTAATTGTATTAGCTACCACATCTTTAGGATTAATAAATGGATGTTTTGCTTTTTTTAAGTTTAAATAACCTGTATCTACTAATTTTGGACGTGAACCTTTCATCTGTAAACCATAACGTGCTTTAGCAAAAATAAAATCAAATTGTCCTAATATATCTGTTAAAATAATTAATTCTTCACTATAATTTGCAATAAATTGTGTGGCTTCAATTAATATTTTTTCTATTTCTTCATATTCTTGATTTTTT
The DNA here is from genome assembly GCF_058895785.1 of Staphylococcus sp. B1(2026). Lineage (NCBI taxonomy): Bacteria > Bacillati > Bacillota > Bacilli > Caryophanales > Staphylococcaceae > Staphylococcus > Staphylococcus sp. B1(2026). Next base: position 8,132 of record NZ_JBZXTS010000007.1, on the reverse strand, counting down.
AAAGTTTTTAATTTATTATTGCTCTCAACAACTGACTGTGGTTCGATGTAAAGTGTTTGACCACTTGCCGATTGATCATGAACAACACCAGGAAAATCATGTTTATATTCTTGTTTAACTGGGATAACAAGACGATCATTACGAATCGTCATTAAAATATCACTTAATTTTTTTTGGTTTTTTCCTGAGCGTAAAATATGCTCTATTTTTTCACGTACTCTTTGTTCATTTAAACGAATACTTGAGCGAATTCGTGCTAATGCTTCACTCGCATGATCTAAAATCAAACCTGAATCATCACAAATATTTTGAATGTAATCAGATACTTCATGTAAGTTTGGCATTTGATGATATAAAGTTGTTAATTCATTTAACATAATTTCATTATCTTGAATTAATTGTTCATAAAATCTAGAAAAATGACGACTAGTCATCACTGTTTTTTTAATTTTAACTAACTCAGTTGCTGCTAATGTCGACTGTATCAAAGATCTTTTTGCTAAAGGTCGTATATCAAACATTGGAGTTAATGGGACTTGCCCTTTTTTACTATAAATCATTGTAGCTTCATCTGTTTGCTGCTGTAATTGATTAATATAGTTTAAGTCATCTGCTGGTGCTAATTGTTTAACTAGCGATTCTCCTAATTCAGAATACACATAATTCAATAGCTGTGCTATGACTTTATCGTATTCTAACACACGAAGTGTTTTTTGATTCATTGTTTTCACCTTCTTTTCTTTCTTTTGTTATCTTATCATTTGTACTATTATTTTTCAAACAAGCAAATGAAAGCAAGAAAACAGTCTAACTGCTTTCTCGCTTATTATTTCGTTTAAATGGATGCCACCAATTCCAATCACCCATTAATTGCATTAAACTTGGTACTAATAGTAAACGAATTAATGTTGCGTCAATAAAAATGGCTAAAGCTATTCCTACGCCTAATTGTTTAACAGGTATAATAGAAGTAAAAGCAAACGCACCTGTTACTACTATCATAATTAACGCAGCTGATGTAATAATTTTACTAGTTGAAGCTAATCCTTTTAAAGTTGCGATTTTATTAGTATACCCTTGATAATAATACTCTTTAATACTTGTAATTAAAAACACTTCATAATCCATACTTAAACCAAACACAAGACTAAATACAATCACCGGAATAACTAATGTTAATGGTGCTGTCTCTAAACCTAAATGACCTTCTTGAAATAACCAAACTAAAATACCAAAAGTAGCACCTAAGCTAGCTATATTCATAATGATTGCTTTAATTGGTAATATAATCGAACGAAATACAAAAGAAAGCATAATCAGCGTCATACCAAAAATAATACTTAATGCAGGTATGATTTGACTATGAATCTCTTGAAAAATTTCTGATTTAAATTGACTTGAACCTGCTTTCGTCATATTTGGATAATGAAATTGTCTTACCCATTGTCTCGCTTCAGTACTATCACTCGACATATTCAATTGAATGGGTATCATTAAATCATGGTGGTGTACAAATGAGTCAAAAATCACTTTTGCTTCTGACTGTGGTAAATGTGTTATATCATTAGTTTTCGTAACAGTAAATATCGTTGTAATACTAGAAATCATTTTTTCTTTTGTTAATGCTTCTTGTATCTTTTTTATTTTTTCTAAATGTTGTGGATTAAATTGCCAATCATCTTCATTTTTAATTAATAAATATACTTGCTTATCACTATCTACTTTAAAATGTTGACTTAAAATATCTTGCGCGATTCTAACTTGATGTGAAGAAGGCAAAGATTTTTCAGCTGGTAAAGTAAGTATCATATTTTTTGTTGGTATTAAGGATACGACCAATATAGTGATAGTGAATAAAGCAATTTTCAGTGGATGTTTCATGACATAATTGGCAAATTTATACCAAATATTAACTTGTTGATTTTGATTATTTATCCAAGGTACACGACCTAAATTGATTTTATCTCCCAAAAGTAACAATAAACAAGGTAGACATATAAATACATATATTAAAGCACATATGATTACAATAGCTGAACCTAATGCTAAATCTCTAAATAATGGTATATTAATTAATGATAGTGCTGACAATCCTATCGCAACACAAATGGCAGAAAATAAAATTGCTTCACCTGCAGTTTTCAACGTTATTTTAATTGCTTGTTGATCGCTTGTATCTCGTCTTTCTATTTGATAACGATTAATAAATAGTAAGCAAAAGTCAATACTTAGTGCGAGTCCAATCATTGGGACAATATTTAAAGTATAAATAGATAATGTACTATTTTGGTGAGTTAAATATAATATACCGAATGTTGATATAATTGTTAAACTGCCTATAATAATTGGCAATATAGCACTAACTAAACTACCTAATGCTAAAATTAAAATGATTAAAGCTATTGGTATACCAATTAATTCTGCTTTTTTTAAATCTTTTTGACTCATTTCATTAATGGCTACATTAGCAGCACTATTTCCTGTTAGCATCACATCTTTAGTATGCTCTAAATAATGATTAATTTTTTCTACTTCTTGAGAAGTTGCCACTTCATTTAAGTTGAATAATAAAGATGCATAAGCATAATTCTCATGAGTTTCAACAGGTAAAATCGTTGTAACTTGTGTATGATTTTTGATATATGTTAATGTCTGCTCTATTTCTTCGGGTGTTTTGTCTTTAAAAACTAGATACAATGATTGTTGAGGGATATTAAAATCTTGTTGTATTTGTGATAAGACTTGTTGATGTTCACCATTAATTTCAAACCCTGTACCAGATAATCTATTCGGTAGTTTAATACTGAAGTATGCTAATATTATGGTGATAATAAATATCATAATCACAGCAACTAAGCTTTTTTTCTTCATAATTTAAATCCTCTATGATTTTAAAACTGATACAAAAGAAACAACTTCACCACTTTGTCGCTCAGCTAATTGTTGTTTAGCATGTTGATTAGTAGCTTTTAAATCCACACCTTGATCTTTAGCGGCAAAAATACATCCACAATAACATTGTCGGTAAACATCATATTCTTCACACATTTCAACTGAACGACGATAACCATTATTTTTTTTGAAATCAGACGGTAAATAATGTACTGTTATTACTTCTTGATTTTCTACTTCAAAACCTACATCATTAATTATTTGACTATTTTTATGTGGTGATAAAGTAAGCGCACTAGCAAAATAATCAAATTGTAATTCATGTGCTTTTAAAGCTGCTCTGTCTAAACGCATTTCATAACATGCATGGCAACGTTGGCCACCTTCACGTTCATGCTCTAAACCTTTTGCAATTTCTAGAAATTTTTTAGGATTATACTCATCTGATAAAAATTGAACCTGGTGTCCTGTTCTATAATTAAATTCTTCAATAAAATCTTGTTGTACTTGTTTACGATAATCATATTCTGACTTAGGATGAATATTCGAATTTGAAAAATAAATGGTAATATCAGCTGCACTAGCTAAATATTCTAACACTACTGTACTACAAGGTGCACAACAGCTATGAATCATAATTTTAGGCCTAAAATTTTGTTCTTTCCAATAATTCATCATGTTTTTTAGTACAACATCATAATTTACTTTTTGATTTTTATGTCTAGTATTAATAAAATTTTTAGCATCTAAATTCATTATCTCACCTGCATTCTTTGTATATATTGATCAACTTGTCGCAAAGTATCGTCAATATCATTATTATTATCTATAATGTCATCTCCTAATTGTTTTTTCTTCTCTATCGACCATTGACTATCTATCATTGCTTGCGCTTGCTGTACTGATAAAGATTGTCTAGCCATTAATCTTTCTAATTGCTTATCAAGTGTCGTATAAATAACCAATGTTTTATCTACATATTGATTAAATCCACTCTCAAATAATAGAGGTATGTCCCAAAAAATTAATTTTTGACTAATAATAGCAATTTGTGTTTGTAATTGCATGACACGTAAAACAGCAGGATGCATGAGCTTGTCTAATTTCTTTCTCTGTTCATCATCATTAAAAATAATTTCTGCTAAATATTGACGATTTAATTGACCATCATTTTGTAAAATATTTTCACCGAATGCCACAACTAATTGTTGTAAAATCGGACTTCCTTTCGTAACAATTTGTTTGGCAATCACATCAGCATCAATCACTGTAAAATTATTATCTTTTAAATATTGACTGACTGTACTTTTACCAGTCGCAATACTTCCTGTAATTCCAATAATCATTATTAACCCTCACTTACTAATGGTTGACAATTTGAACAATAATGTGACATACGGCTGGCAATTTTATCATGTGATAAATCATTATGACATTGTGGACAATGTTTTTTTCCATAAACATTTAACTGATGTTGATTACTACCTAAAGAACCGTACACATCACGATAATCAGAAATAGTCGTTCCACCATTTTCAATACCTTGTTTTAAGACTAAACAAATTTTTCCAAATAAATCGACTAATTGATGTTGCGTCATATATTTTATTTGTTGATGTGGATTAATTCTAGCTAAGTACAATGCCTCACAAGCATAAATATTACCACACCCTGTAATTAATTCATTAGTCATAATTAATGGTTTAATTGCTTTATTATGATATTTTTTGTCTTTAATTTTTGATAAAAAGTGCATTAGTGCTGATTGATCAAAAGGTTCGGGTGCCATCTCTTTTAATGGTTTGAAATGATTTAAATTTTCTAAATATCTCATTTCTCCAAACCTTCTAATATCTGAAAATATTAATTGTTCACCCGTATTTAATTTAAATTGAATATGCCAATGTTTACGATAATTATTCACTGGAATATCCAGGAGGTCATTCACAACAAACCAAGCACCTGTCATTCCTAAATGATTAATCATAACGCCTTTCTCATTGCTAAATATTAAATATTTACCACGGCGTATTAAATTATTAATTTGAAAGTTTTTGATTTTTTGACAAAATTCATCTAAAGATAAACCTTTAATAATTGTTTGTTTTCCTTGATGATGACTTTGCTGTACAGCATCCGAAAAAGTTACATCTGTAATCGTTTTATTTATAACTAAAGGTGCCAAACCTGTTAAAATATTTTCTACTTCTGGTAATTCTGGCATTATCACACCTCCTAACTATTTAGCATCATACCATGTTTGACCATAACTAATTTCAACTTCTAGAGGTACATCTAATTTCAAGGCATTTTCCATAGTTGATTTTAACAGTTGTTTACATGCTTCTAAGTCATCTGGATGTACTTCTAAAATTAATTCATCATGTACTTGTAATAATAATGTTGCACGTAATTTAGTCGTTTTTAATTTTTGATGTAATTGAATCATCGCTAATTTAATAATATCTGCTGCAGTTCCTTGAATAGGTGTGTTCATTGCAACACGTTCTGCAAAACTTCTTAGATTGTAATTTCTACTTGTAATATCTGGAATATAGCGACGGCGATTTAACAATGTTTCAACATAACCTTGTAATTTAGCTTGTTGTACACTCGTCTCCATATAATTTTTAACACCTTTAAATGTTTCTAAATAATTATCAATAAACACTTTAGCTTCTTTACGTGTAATACCTAAGTTTTGACTTAAACCATAATCTGAAATACCATAAATAATACCAAAATTAACAGCTTTAGCTTGTCTACGCAAATCTGCTGTTACTTCATCAACAGGTACATCAAAAACATCACTGGCCGTTTTTGTATGAATATCAATATTATTAATGAAAGCTTCTTTCAAACGTTCATCACCACAAATATGCGCTAATACACGTAATTCAATTTGAGAATAGTCCGCTGATAATAAAACATAATCTGGATGATTAGCAACAAAGGCTTGTCTTACTCGACGTCCTTCTTCTATACGTATGGGTATATTTTGTAAATTGGGTTCAACTGATGACAGACGACCTGTTTGTGCTAATACTTGATTAAAACGTGTATGAATACGTCCATCTTGTGCAATTTCTTTTTGTAAGCCTTGTGTGTAAGTTGAACGTAACTTTGTTAAGGTACGATAAGATAAAATATATTTAATAATTTCATGTTTATCTTGGATTTGTTCTAACACGTCTACTGCTGTAGAATAACCTGTTTTTGTTTTTTTAATAATCGGTAAACCTAGTTTTTCAAATAGAATAACACCTAATTGTTTAGGGGAATTAATATTAAATTTTTCTCCAGCTAATTCATTAATTTGATGTTCTAATTGTTCTATTCTTAATAGTAGATCAGCTGACATTGTTTCTAATGTTGTTTTATTAACTGTAATACCTTCTAATTCCATTTCTACCAAAGTATGAGATAATGGCAATTCAACTTCTTCTAATAGAGATAATTGATTTGATTTTGTTAATTTATCATATAAAATATCATATAATTTATAAACTGCAGAGGCTTTATCTGCACAATGTTGCATTAAAACATCTTGTTCTGGAATGTTAAATTTAGCACCACGTCCATAAATTAAATCATCTGATTGTAATTGAGCAATATTATAATATTGTGCAACAGAAGCTACATCTTCTATAGTCACACTAGCATTGTCAATATAAGCAGCCAGCATTACATCAAAATCTATACCATTAACTACACAATCTAAACGAGTGCAGGCTACGTAAAATTTCTTATAGTCATAAACTGTCTTATACTTATCGCTAGCCAACCAAGTTTGAATTGATTTATTCTTTTTAAAATCTTCTGGTGTCATTACGTATTGTTGCTCACCATCAGATAAAACAAAATAAAGGATATCTGAAGTTAAATAATTATCTGAAGTCATTTCAACATAAATAGCTGTTCTATGTGATGTATCTATTTTGCTCTTACTATCTAGTTGTTGATATGAACTTTCCAACTTTTGAGTTGTTGATTTACTTGCCGACATATTTGTTAATAAAGAGTTAAACTCTAATTCTTTAAAAATATGAAACTTTTGCTCTTCTATTTGTTGTGAAGATTGATAATGTAACTCATCTAAACTTATTTCAATAGGACTATCACAATTTATTGTTACTAAATATTTATTATTTATGACTTGTTGATAATGTGACGTTAAATTTTCTACTAATTTCTTACCAGAAATATTTGCAATATTTTCTAATACATTTTCTGCTGTTTCATATTGACTTATCAGTTTAATAGCAGTCTTTTCACCAACACCAGGTACACCTGGAATATTATCAGATTTATCTCCCATTAATGCTTTTAAATCTATCATTTGATGTGGTTGTAAGCCGCCATATTGTTGAGCAAAAAAATCAGGGGTATAAATATCATCTTGACCTTTTTTCATATAGTAAACAGTGACTTGTTCTGTAATTAATTGTGTTATATCTTTATCTCCAGTATAAATAATTGTTTCAAAACCGTCTTCACTTGCTTTCTTAGCAACCGTACCAATAATATCATCTGCTTCATAATTATTTAATTCATAATATTTAATATTGTAGGCAGTCAGTAATTTTCGAATCAATGGAAATTGTTCAGATAATTCTGGTGCCGTTTTTTCTCTACCACCTTTATATTGTGGATAATGTTCATGACGAAAAGTCGTTTTTCCTGCATCAAAAGCAACTAAGATATGTGTAGGTTGAATTAAATTAATCATTTTTTCTATGGCCAAAGTAAATCCATAAATCGCATTCGTATATAAACCTTTACTATTAGTTAATAATGGCATAGCAAAAAATGATCGATAAGCAACACTGTTACCATCTACAATCATTAATTTTTTATTAGTCATTTTAATTTTCTCCTCACTCTATTTGTTTCATTATATCATACTAATATAAATAAGAAGAGAAAGATATTAAAATCTTTCTCTTCTTTATGGTTATTTTAACTACTTATCTTCTTTACGACGACGTAAACCAAATAAAGTTAATACTAATCCTAATAAACCTAAACCTGAAGTTGTATTTGATGTACTCATTCCTGTTTTCGGTAATTGTTGTTTCTTAGCAGTCATGCTGTTAGTTGCACCGTTACGTTTAGTTGATAATTTTGCTACTTTCATATCATTTTGTTTGTTTGATGGTATAAATTTAGCAATATTTTCATTCTTAGCCGTAACTGTTTCTGAGCCTGGAATCATATCTTTCGTTCCGTCTGGGTATGTA